>NZ_JAXBLX010000045.1:0-37366 GCF_037027555.1 Halalkalibacter kiskunsagensis
ACTTTTGGGGAGGTACTCCTTTTTTCATGTCTTGAAAGCTTTGTGAGACCTGTGATTCAAATTATGAAATTTACTCACTTAAAAAGGGTTTTTATTTTTTTTGAATGGTGTTATAGTGTATATATCAATATAAACACTATAACAGTAAGGGGGATTTATTTGTGGGGATTTTTGATATGTTATGGGCGTATGTGCTTGTATTTCTATTGGCAGCAGTTCCATTTTTTGAAGCGGTAGCTGTTATACCTATTGCTATTCTTGGTGGTTTATCTGCTATTCCAGTTACGATATTAGGTTTTGTAGGGAATTTCTTAACTGTTATTCTTGTCATAATCTTTGTTGATAGCATAAAGCAATGGCAAAGAAAAAGAAATAGAAATCTAGTGGAAGATACAGCAGAAGGTGAAAGCAAACGAACACAGCGTGCACAGAAGATTTGGAATAAATATGGAATGCCAGGGTTATCAATTATTGGACCATTAATTGTTGGAAGTCATTTAACAGCTTTAATGGCATTATCGCTAGGAGGGACCAAAAGAGCAGTTGCCTATTGGTTAACAGGAAGCCTTGTATTATGGTGTGTAAGTGTTGCAATTTTAGCTCATTTAGGATTTGATTTTCTAAACGTAGGAGAAGGCGGTTTTTTAAGAGGGATCTTCAATTAAGTAAGGAAATAAAAAGTTACGATTGTTAAATAAGGAATAAGACCCTTTACGAAAACAGTGTATCAAAAAAGAAGTGAGGGCATTAGAAAGTCTTCACTTTTTTTGCGAGTTTCTTTTTAATGAAAAAAGGGAGATAAAGGAGTAAAAACATTAATAAAGCAACAAGCTCAAGCGAGAAGATATACCAAGGGTAAGGCCCTAAGTAATCGAGAATGCTGATATTCGGAGGTTTTCTAGATAGGAACATATAGTTAGCTCCAGTCACTTTATTGATGAAGAAAGCAATTATGGCAAATGTATTTAATACAAGCATTGATTTAATAATAGATTTTAAAGTAACAGTGAATTTCTCGACCCATACCATATATAAACTAGCAAGAATAATGGCAAAATGTGCAATGAAAAAGTGAAAAAAACGAAAATGAGGAAAAGTATAAAATAAATCTGGTGTAATGATAGCCTGCAATGCTCCTCCTATTCCAAAGAAATAGACAACTTCAAATACAAAATAACTTTTGAAAGCAAGCATGTACATACTTAGATACAAACTAATCGTACAAAGATGTAACGGTAAGTTATATCGAATATGCCATTGGTCAACGGAACTGCTCCACAACAGTAAACTTATTTCAGAAAAAGCTAGTGAAAAGAAAAGGGTCCAGCGACCATACTTTTTGATTTGATAATACTGACGTAATGTATAAAGGAGTATAATAAGAAACAAAAAAAGAATGAGAGTGACAATATGCCTGAATGATAAAAAAAGCGAATCATCAACAAACTTATCTAATTCAAATATAGAGTTCATTTATTTCACCCTCCTTCTTGAATACGCAAAATACTATGAATGATTACGAATGATTTGGCGGTGTTTCTTATGGATGTTGTTTTTCTTTAGGCGTTTGATCTTTGTGACGAAACCTCGAGCGTTTGTATTTTCGGAAATGGTTCTGAATTTCCTTTGGAGACAAATGATTTTCTCTTAGTTCAATTTTATCTAGAAATTTAATTAATAACATAGCTGTGTTAATAGCATCATCAATTCCACGGTGAGCTTTTCCTGTCGGCTCGATTCCAGCCATCATTAAGGCATTTTTCAGCCCTAATTGATTATTACCTTCTTCTGTTAACAAATTACCGATCGGCTTTTGAATGTCATTATAGTTTCGCAACCATTCAAGAGAAAGTTTGTTTTGAACCGATTGATTGATAAAATGAGCACGGTCGTCTTTGCCCCATGAGCATAAAAAGTATTCTTCACCAAGCCATTTGGAGAACTTATGGATGCCTATGTCAAACGGAACTGCTTTTTCAACATCTTCTTCCTTCATCTTTATAAATTTTCTTGTACTTTTTGAAATGTGTCCTCGTTTTGGAGAAATATACTGTTGAAAATGATCTATAATTTTTCTTGTTTGTAAATCAACTTTACACGCTCCTATTTCAACAATTTCACTCGGTTGTCCTTTTCGAAACCGTTTGATTAACTCTAGGTCATAAACAACAGCTATCACGCTCCATCATCCTCTCAACATTCTTTATACTTATACTTATACTTATACTCTTCTCTGATAAAGCTTATACGATGCAAAAATATGATGTTTCTAATGGTTTTATTAGGTATTCCTTAATTAGTATTAGCCAATCGATTGAAGAAGATGGAGAGTGGTCATGTATGGGAAGTTGATAAGGATAGGAAGGGTCTTTCTTGATGTTACAACGCAAAAAGAAAAAGAAGAAGAATTTAAACAGCTTGCCTTTTATGATGATTTAACAGAGTTACCAAATCGGAAATTACTTGAGATACAATTATTATCTTTGAAGAAACAGATAAGAAAGAGATTATAGATATTGCTAATCGTATTATTGAGTCTGTTTCTACCCCATTTCCGATAATTGAACGTTTCACCTAGTATCGGGATCAGCATGTTTCCTGAAGACGGAGAAGACAGAGAAACGTTAATTCAAAATGCAGATAAAGCAATGTATCATGCTAAGAGAAATGGGAAAAATTATCAGTTTTATACACCGGACTTAAGCAATGTCTAACCTAGGAAGTTTGATATTTTTGAAAAGATCTTCAAAGGAGTATCGAAAATTCGAGGGTAATAATAGTATGCATATAGATAAAAACAACCTATCTCTTACTGAGAGAGATAGGTGTTATTATCTAATCGTTATTTGATTTCAATTAGATCAGCTAATTGAACATATCCATATTCACCTTTATATTCGGCAAATGCGATAACATAGTAAGATCCAGGTGTAAGTGTACCTGACTCAATTGTTCCATCCCAATTAAAGTGATAGAAACCTGTAGTTAGAACATTAGTACCAATAATTGAATTACCTACGTATTGTCCTGTATCATTATAGAGCCATAATGCAACCTCATCTGCACCTCCAGGTAAATAAACACTTCCATTAAAAACATTATTTCCTAAAGTGACAAGGTCAAAGTGGGTAATTCTTGGGTAGTCTGGTTCCTTTACAAAAAGAATTGTTGGGATTTCATAAGATTCTGTGTTGTTGCTAACTACAATGGTTCCTTCGTAATAACCAGCTTCTAGTTTGCTAGTATCTACTTTAACGTTAAAGTTTACTTGTTGTGAGCGGTTAGCTTGTACTTGTAAATTATCGCTTATTGTCACTTTGATACCTTCTGGATTTCCATCAAAATGAACGTCAAAATCATATCTTTTACGTTCACTAGCAAGGTTGTTAATGGTGAAATGTTGACGCTCAACTTGACGTCCTTTGTCTTTTAAAAATGTTCCAAATGAATGACTTCCAGGAGTAATAAGTGTCTTTGTTTCGATCGCATCAAGAACTCGGATACTACCTGCTCCTTGAGAGTTATGAGCATAGAGGTTCCCATCAGCGTTATATAATTTTTCTGCAGTGTTCATAAGAGCGGCTTTCACAAAATCGACATTCCAACTTGGGTTAGCTTGTAAAATTAGGGCTGCCGCACCAGCGACGTGAGGAGCTGACATACTTGTCCCTTGCAAAGCAGCATAGCTTTTACCTGGAAAAGTACTTACAATGTTTACACCAGGTGCGGATACATCTGGCTTGATCATCCAAGTATCTAATACTGGCCCACGTGATGAGAAGTCTGCCATCGTTTCGCCAACTTCTTTATCAAATTCAATTTCAAATGATACTGTGTTGTTGTCAGATTCTAATTCTGCTACTAGTTTTTGACCGTCTTCTAGAGTCGTCATGATGGTTGGAACAGCCAGACCAGATACAGTTGGTTGAACACCTTCAACGTTGTTGTAAATAATAGCTCCAATAGCGCCAGCATTTTTTGCATTGGTTGCTTTATCAATAAAAGGGTATTCTCCCCGACTAATTAAAGCTACCTTTCCTTCTAGATCTTTTCCTTCGAAGTCAGTTGCAGCACCTAATCCAACATGAACAAACTCATATTCACCTTCATTTAAACTAAGTAGTGCTTCTTCTGAAGGGTGTCCCATGACTTCTGCACTTGGATATGCTACTTCTTCAGATGTAAATATGTCTGCATTGAAAACATTGTATGGTAGTTGTGTTGCTCCAACAGAAATGGCATCTCTAGACGTACCGGGTGAACCCACTGTCCAATTATTAGGGCCGCTATTCCCATTGGAAGTAATAGCAACAACACCTTCAGCCATTGCCCAGTCAAGAGCAATACTTGTTGCCCAGTCAGCATTATTTAACGTGTTTCCTAAAGAGAGGTTCATAATGTCTGCCCCGTCTTTAACAGCAAGTTCGATAGCTGCGACAACATCTTCGGTTGTTCCCCCATTAGGACCAAGAACCCGATATCCTAAAAGTGAGGCATCTGGAGCTACGCCTTTGATTGTCCCGTTTGCAGCAACTGTTCCTGCAACATGTGTTCCATGATATTGGCCTGCCCCTTCTTGGGGATCAGCGTTATTGTCTACAAAATCGTATCCTTTATAATCACCAAATGCATGAGCTAAGTCAGGATGAATATAATCGACTCCGGTATCAATAATAGCGACTGTTACACCTTCACCTGTAAAACCTTCATCCCAAGCTTCAACAGAACCAATAAAAGGAGCGCTAGCCATCATATCAGGACTGAAAGATTCAGGATCAATAGGTGTTGCTTCGCTAACGGATGCAACATGATATGTAACATTTGGATAAACGGCTTTCACCCCAGCTACCGATAATAAATTAGGTATCTCATTTTCTGCGATTTCAACAGAGAATCCTGAGAATACGTAGTCGTATTCTCGATTTACTTTACTCGAAGAAGATAGCTGTTGTAAGTCAGAAATGACTTGTTTTCGTTCTCGTTGTAGTTTTTGTTTCGTTTGGCTTTTTCTGCGATGTTTTGCCTCGAGTAATGATGGTTCTTCGATCTCAACAATAACAGTTATTTCTTTAGAGGAACTCAAATCGATATCAGTGAAAATAGAAGCGAGTTCGGGTGCGGTTTGATTAGCTGCAACTGTTCCACCAAAATGAGCAAAACCCGCAATCGTAATTAAGAAAATAAGTGAATACATAACGAGCTTATGAAATTTTTGATGCATATTTCTGAAACAACTCCTTTTTTTTGATTTGTGGGTAACTGATCGTATCTTAAATTACCTCCAGTTGATCACATTCCCTCATGATATTTGAGAAAATTCGATAATTTGAAAGTAATAACCTTTTTATTGAATAAAAATGAGATAATATTACCAAGTGCGAAATTATAGAGTCGCGAAATATGTATAATTAGGTCCATAGACATTTAAAAGTATTATTAAAATGAAATGTAGCGGATTTATTACTGAAAAATGAAAGAAGTTATGAGGTATAACATAGACATTAGCAAAAATGAATAGGCGGATGAACCTAGGTGGAAAGTAAGTACTGGCCGATTCTATCATTCGTTTCTCGAATGGTTGATTTATAAAAGTAAGAAAAAATGCATATTGTTTAAATGATTTTAAGGTAAGTGAATGATAAGTTAGCTATCTGTAACTTGTTGATGTTGTTACCATTGTATGGTACAACTAATAGTAGTAAGTTTTAAATTTAATAGCAATCACTACTAGGGGTGCTTTTTAGCTGAGAGAGATAGTTATCTTAACCCTTATAACCTGATCTAGTTCGAACTAGCGGAGGGAAGAAGTGTATGAAAGTTTATTTGTTAATAAGGATACTTTTATGTTCTCAACCACTTCGAGCGAAATTGAAGTGGTTTTTTTGCGTCTTTATGAGATACATTGAGTGTTCGTATTATGAGAAAGTGGTTTCAAAAGGAGGATAGGACGTGTCAAAAAGTTTAGATGCCATATTAAAGGAAATTGATGAACGAAAAGGTGAGATGATTGACTTACTAAAAACATTCATTTCTTTTCAAACACCTGCACCGCCAGCAAGGAATACGAAAGAAGCCCAACAATATGTTGCTAGCTTATTAAGAGAGTTAGAGTTTGAGATTGATATGTGGGATATATACCCGAATGATCCTAACGTAGTCGGGCTTTTGAAAGGAACGGCTTCTAATTCACATAACAGCTTGATAATTAATGGACATATGGATGTTGCTGAAGTAAGTGATGATGAAGAGTGGGAGTTGGATCCCTTTACTCCGATCGTCCGTGATGGAGTTGTCATTGGACGTGGTGCAGCTGATATGAAAGGTGGATTAGCTGGGGCATTATTTGCAATTAAACTCATTCGTGAAGCGGGTATTCAATTACGTGGTGATCTTTTATTTCAATCTGTCATTGGAGAAGAAGTAGGCGAAGCTGGTACACTACAATGCTGCAAACGTGGATATAGCGCTGATTTTGCCATAGTTGTTGATACAAGTGATTTACATATTCAAGGACAAGGTGGCGTCATCACTGGTTGGATCACAGTGAAAAGCAATCAAACTTACCATGATGCTACAAGAAGAAGCATGATTCATGCTGGTGGCAATTTAGTAGCCGCAAGTGCGATCGAAAAAATGACGAAAGTAATGGAAGGACTTGGAGAGTTAGAGCGCCACTGGGCCATAACAAAAAGCTATCCAGGGTGCCCACCAGGTTCAAATACGATCAATCCAGCAGTGATCGAGGGGGGAAGGCATGCTGCGTTTATTGCAGATGAGTGTAGGTTGTGGATTACAGTGCATTTCTATCCAAATGAAACATATGAGCAAGTAGCTAATGAGATAGAAGAGCACATTCTCAATGTAGCTAAAGGTGATATTTGGTTGCGTGAGAATCCTCCTACGTTTACTTGGGGTGGAACATCGATGATCGAAGAGCGTGGAGAGATTTTTCCGTCATTAGAAGTAGACCCCAACCATCTAGGAGTCCAGTTATTAGCTAGTTCTCATCAACGAATAACGGCACAAGAGGCAATCTCTGATGTTTCGCCAACTGTAACAGACGGTGGATGGTTAGGAGATGCAGGGATCCCAACAGTTATATATGGTCCGGGCGATTTGCTAAACGCCCATTCTGTTAATGAGCAGGTATCGATTGAGCAACTTGTTGCTTATACAAAAGTACTTACTACATTTATTTATAACTGGACAAATCAATCTAAAAAAGAGGTGCGGACACGTGAAATTTAGTGAACGTTTGTATGAGAAATTGCAACCAATTTGGAGAAAGAATCATGCTCACCCTTTTGTTCAAGGGATCGGAGACGGGACACTTGATCGTGAGAAGTTCCGTTTCTTCATGATTCAAGATTATTTGTACCTAATTGATTATGCAAAGCTTTTTGCTTTAGGTGCAATGAAAGCAGAAGACGTTGAAACGATGGGAAAGTTTGCAAAATTATTAGATTCAACTTTAAATGAAGAAATGTCTCTTCATTTAAAGTATGCAAAGAAGTTTGAAATTGAAGAATTAGAGTTTAAACAAGCCAAACCAGCTCCAACAACTCTTGCCTACACACATTACATGTTACACGTTGGTCAAAACGGGACATTAGCAGATCTTGTGGCTGCTGTTCTTCCTTGTATGTGGAGTTATTGGGAAATTGGAAAAGAATTAAATGAAAGACCAGGAGCAAACGAGCATGAATTTTACGGTGAATGGATTCAAATGTACTCTTCAGAAGAGTTTGGGGAATTAGCTCATTGGTGCATTGACCTGCTTGATACGCTAACAGAAGGAAAACCTGAGTTAGAACTTGAGAAGCTAGAAGAAATCTTTTTAAATACGACGCGTTTTGAGTATATGTTCTGGGACATGTCATACAAACAGGAAATGTGGCCAACTGATGAGTAAACCATCTTTACAGTTAAAAGGGGTCAGTTTTCACTATAAAGAAAGCAAAAGTCAACAATCATTCCTCATTCTAGATTCATTCGATTTTGATGTACATAAAGGTGAATTCATTAGCATAATAGGGCCAAGTGGATCGGGGAAAAGTACGATTTTCAGACTGATAACAGGACTTGAAGAGCCTTTAAATGGAGAGATACTTATAAATGGAAAAAGATATCCGAATCGCTTTGGGAAAGTCGGATATATGCCGCAACAAGACTTACTCATGCCTTGGAGAACGATTTTGGACAACGCGACACTTCCTCTTGAATTAAAAGGGGTAAAAAAACAAGAAGCTCATAAAAAAGTATCCGACCTACTAGGTGAGTTTGGATTAAAAGATGTTGAAAAAAAGTATCCAGGCGATTTATCTGGTGGCATGAGGCAGCGTGTATCGTTTCTGAGAACGGTATTAAGTGGTTCAAATGTATTGTTGTTGGATGAACCGTTTAGTGCCCTTGATGCCATTACACGATTGTCGATGCAGGAATGGTTGTTAGTGCAATGGGAAAAGTGGAAAACGACTATTTTATTTATCACTCATGATGTCGATGAAGCCTTATTTTTATCCGACCGTGTATTTGTTTTTACAGAAGCGCCTGTTCAAAAGCTCGTGGAGGTTCATGTCCCTTTAACACGACCACGAGAGATTCGAGATATCCACTCGCCAGACGTGATAGCGGTGAAAGAACAATTAATCGACCAACTGCGTAAACAGGTGGCAACATGAGGCATGTAAAAGATTATGTAACACCAGCGGTACTTATTGTTGCTTTAATTCTGATTTGGGAAATCGTTGCTAGAGTGATTGGTATGACATTTATTTTGCCATCGCCTACAGAAGTGATGGTGAAGTTATATGATAGTCGAAACACGTTATTTCTTGTGCATTTGCCAGCAACGTTAGCGATTATTTTAATTGGATTAGCGTTCTCCATCTTTCTTGGGGTTGGATTAGCGATTTGGATGAGTGTAAGTAAAGCTGCTGAAAAAACATTTTACCCAATTGTTATTTCATCACAAACAATTCCGATTATTGCTCTTGCTCCAATCTTTGTCTTATGGTTTGGCTATTCGATCTGGAGCAAAGTCGTTGTGACACTCTTAATCACCTTTTTTCCAATCACAGTGAACACGTTCGATGGCCTTCGTTCAAGTAGCAAAGATTTAAAAGAACTGATGCTGACAATGGGGGCGAGTAAGAAGGATATATTCTTTAAATTGAGTGTCCCTTCAGCACTCCCACATTTTTATTCAGGTTTAAAAGTGGCTGTCACTTTAAGCGTCATAGGAGCCGCGATTGGAGAATGGTTAGGTGCCAAAGCAGGTCTTGGTTACTTTAGTAGACGGATGATGACGCAATTTGATGGGGCGGGTGTATTTGCACCTATAGTCTTGTTGTCTGCTATAGGAATTGTGTTATTTTTGATTGTTGTATTACTCGAGAAAATTTCGTTAAAGTGGAGGAGAACAGAATGAAAAAGTGGATAACAGCTAGTATTAGTTCATTAGTGGTAATAGGTCTTGCAGCTTGTGGTGGAGCTAGTGAAGAGCAAGTAGAATCAGAAGGTGTTTCGCCTGAGCCTGCGATCGAAGAAGAAGCTAAGGTAGCAGAAATTGATATCATGTTAGATTGGTACCCTAATGCTGTACATAGTTATTTATATGTAGCACAAGAAAATGGCTACTTTGAAGAGGAAGGAGTGAAGGTTAACATTCAATTTCCAGCGAACCCAACGGATCCAATTAACTTAGCTGCAGCTGGACAAATCACTCTTGGAATTTCGTATCAACCAGATGTCGTAACTGCACGTGCGAACCAAGATGTTCCAATAAAATCAGTTGGAGCCATTGTTCGTTCGCCGCTGAACCATGTTATCTTTTTAGAAGAGAGCGAAATCCAAAGTCCGAAAGATTTGGAAGGCAAAACAGTTGGTTATCCTGGCATCCCAGTTAACGAAGCACTAATTAAAACAATTGTTGAAAATGATGGTGGAGATGCAGATGAAGTCCAAATGATGGACGTAGGTTTTGAGCTAGGCTCTTCAATTATCAGTGAGCGAGTAGACGCAGTATCTGGAGCCTATATTAATCATGAAGTTCCAGTTTTAAATTATGAAGGTCACAAAACACGTTACTTCAATCCAGTTGATTACGGAGTTCCAAGTTTTTATGAACTTGTTGTCGTAACGAGTGATCAAACATGGGAAGCACAAGAAGAAGAGATTAGAGCCTTTTGGCGCGCAGCGACAAAAGGATATGAGTACATGAAGGAAAACCCTGAAGAAGCTTTAAACATTTTGTTAACGAACCAAGATGAAGCAAACTTCCCACTTATTGAAGAGGTGGAGCAAGAAAGTTTAGAAATCCTTCTTCCAAAAATGGAGTCGGATACAGGGTTTGGAAGCCAAGAAGGAGACTCTTGGCAAGATACAATTGATTGGATGTTGGAATTTGAATTAATTGAAGAAGCACCATCTATATCCGATGTTTTTGTAAACATTGTAGAATAAATTGCATATTATGAAGCTACTGACTGATTTATTAGTTAGTAGCTTTTCGTTTTGTCTACTTTAGTAATTTTGTCCAATTAGTGACGGGATTTATTTTTTTTCTGATATAAAACCTAACGAGATGTTTGTAGAGACAACTTTAGACGATGTAAAATTTATACAACAAGCAAAGTAGAAAAAATGCTTGACAGTCTCGCTATAGTGGGACAATTAAAAATGAAGGAGTGATTTCTTTGATAGAACAATATTTAGAGGAACGTTTCGGAATTGTACAGGAAGATATATTGGTTTCTCCTTTCACGAACAAAACCGCCACTGTCAAAGAGATCCTGCACACTGTCGAACAAAAAGGTCATGCGCAGATGGTTCTCAAAAAATTACAATTAATCCAGTCGTTAGGTCGAAAAGGGGTTATTATGTATCTGGCTGGCCTATCAAAATAATTAGATAAAGAGAAAAGATAGAGGGTACTATTTATGCAGTAAGCAGCAGAAAAGTGCAAAGACTTTGTAAAAGCTACACCTATTTAACGTTTTAGAGTACTTAAAAAATGTTAAAAGGTGTAGCTTTGTTATTTTAGGTAATGTATGAGGAAAGCAGACTCTAGTAAAATTGCAGTCTTTGATAAAAAACGGAATCGAATCCTGTTAATCTTGATTGTTTTTCTTCGCCTTAAATATATCTTTTAAGGGGATTTTTTCTAGTGTTTTGTTTTCTTCCTTCTTGTCTTTTTTATTTTCTTTGTGAGCATACCATGAAATAATTTTCAATTTAAGCACCACCAATCATTAATTTAATTACTAGTTAATATACTCTTTGTCCATATATATGAGACATGGAATAAATTATGATTATCAGGAGTTCATATTGATGGTGTTTTTCCTTATAGTATCCATTATTCTTATCATTTGATATATTGGTGATAACAATAGTTGCAATGATGAAATGATAAGAGAGGTTACCATGAATATAGATCACTTGAAGATTTTTGTTACAGTTGTCGAACTCAGGCATTTCTCAAAAGCAGCCAAACTTTTGAATTTGTCGCAACCAAATGTTAGCTTGCATATTCGAAATGTAGAAAATGAATTAGAAACTACTTTATTTATTCGTTCACCAAAACAAGTAAAAGTAACAGCTGCTGGAGAAAAGTTTTATATTAAAGCGAAAGAAATTCTTTCTCTTTATGAAGAAGCAAAGCAGGAAATAGCTGACCAAAAACATATTGTGCAAGGAACAATTAAAATTGGTGCTAGTTTCACAATTGGAGAATATATCCTTCCTAGAGTGCTTGCAGAATATGCAAATGAACACCCTGGAGTTAATGTAGAAGTAATTGTCGGTAATACAGAAGAGGTTATTAGTAAAACACGTTCAAATGAATTAGATATTAGCTTAATAGAAGGAGAAGTTATTGATCATGAAATAGAAGCTGTGCCGTTTATGAACGATGAAATCATTATCATTGCGCCAACTAATCACCCTTTATCACAACTGAGAATGGTGAAACCAGAATTATTACAGGATCAAGTATGGATTTTAAGAGAAAGTGGTTCAGGCACTCGTGCTTATAGCAATCAACTTATCCAAAACTTAAACTTGCATGTGAGACGATCTTTTGTATTTAGTAGTAGTCAAGGCATTAAAGAAGCAGTTTCAGCAGGACTCGGCATTGCGATGATTTCAAGATTAACAGTGCGAAAAGAATTGGAATTGGGAGAACTAAAGGAAATCAATGTAGCTAATAGGAGATTCACAAGAAAACTTTCGATCATTAAAGGGAGGCATGATTTCGTTTCTCGAGCACATGATTTATTTATCGAAAAAATTATGAATCATGAAAAAACAATTGAATGAAATGTATAATAGTATGTCAAAAAGAGAGCAAAATCTTATACATTCGTTTTGCACTCTTTTTGTAAATATTAAGTATCCTCAATTCAACTGTATATCCATCAAATATCGTGAAACGAATCTGGAAAAAGGGTTCTAACGAGGAGTCGAACGTGTTATGATAACGTAAATGAATGATTATTCACTCATAAATTGATGCTGGGGGAATGAGGATATGAAAGGAAAAGTGGTAATTGTAACAGGTGGAAGCAATGGGATGGGAAAAGCAATGGCAAAACAATTTGCACAATTAGGTGCATATGTAACAATAAGTGGTAGGGATCAAGACAAATTAGAGCGTGCTAAGCAGGAGATCGAATTATTTAAAGGTCAGATTCTACCTGTTGTGATGGATGTCAGAGATCCAGAAAAGGTTCAAGTGATGGTTGATCAAACCAAAGAGGCTTTTGGTACGATTGATTTTCTTGTTAATAATGCAGCTGGGAATTTTTTAGTTCGCGCAGAAGAGCTTTCTGTTAACGGGTGGAATGCAGTCATTGATATTGTTTTGAATGGTACATGGCATTGTACACAGGCAGTAGCAAAAGAATGGATTAAAGAAAAAAAAGCTGGGTGCATAACCAATATCGTTGCAACTTATGCATGGACGGCAGGACCGGGTGTCGTTCATTCAGCTAGCGCAAAGGCAGGCGTTCTTGCAATGACGAGGACATTAGCTGTTGAATGGGGAAGTCAGTATGGTATTCGAGTGAATGCCATTGCTCCGGGACCAATTGAGAATACTGGTGGAGCCGAGAAGCTTATCATGAACGATGAAATATACAAAAAAATGATTGCCGGAATACCTGCAAAACGATTTGGAAAAGTAGAGGAAGTGGCAGGCGTTGCAGCATTTCTCTTTTCAAAAGAAGCGCAGTATATAAATGGTGAGTGTATCACACTAGATGGTGGTCAATGGTTAAATGGATCGGCACTTATGTTTTAATACTAATATGAAAGCGCTTTTAATCGAAGGCATGCTTAAAAGATAACAGAGCTATACACATTGCTTAAAGATTTTTCAATGAACCCCAACCTTTTATTTAAAGAAGAAGCAATGCTCTGCACTCTGCGCGCCTGCTTTGAAAAAAGCGTTCAAAGCAGGCTAAAAAGATAGCAAATGCTTCGCTCATTGCTTAAAGATCTTTCAACTAGGGAACCCCACCCTTTTTGAAAGATTTTATAACGGGTGATAATCGTTAGCGTGTTCTGTTTGGATTGCTAACTGTTGGATTTTTTCATTTATATAGGTTCGATCAAGTTCGAGTAATGATTCTTGTTTTATGCCTTGCTGAATGTAACGAGAAAATTTCCAAATCATTCCTTTTGTCTTTTTGTCATTTTGTGTTGCAATTAATTGTAAGGAATCAATCATAGCAGCGACAACAGATATATCCTCAATCCCGTAATGACGTATTTGGTAGTAGCAACGGTAAAGATAATCTTCAAAATGTCGTTGCCTCACCATAACACGAAGGCTCTCGTGTTCGTCATTGTAAAAGGAGCGGTGAAGGTTCTTTTTTGCTAAAACGGTTAAAATCCTTGCAAGAGCGCGAATGCCGCTAATCGCAGTATTCGGGTCATTTATTCCGGGTGAGAGGGCGCGTAATGTGATCTCCACTAGTTTTGTCAGTCCAAAATCTATATCTTGAATCGTTGCTCTCTCTTCTCCAACATGAAATAAAGCTTGGTAATCAGACTGATCTAAATTCTTTTCACTCCCCCAAAAAGATAGAATAGGTGATCCTTTTTCTATAAAATCACCAAGTCCCACTTCGACTTTAACAATGATGTTATCTGTACTTGCTAGCTCAACTAATTTATCAAGTTCAATGACCAACAAATATCCTGATTTTGCAGCGGGCATATAACTCGGTTCCACTAAGTTAAGTTCTTCACTTTCCCAATCTTTCCAAGGCTCATCAGCTGCTTGAATCTTTGCATCCTCGTAATTTTCATGAATGGATTTAATAGTATTCGTTGTAATATGATGAATTAAATTGCTAACTTGTATCCACCTCCCAACATGATGGACAAAAAATACAAAGAAACCAACACAAATAATGGCATAAACCACTGCTAAAGTCGGAGAGAGAAAGTGAAATTGCTGATTCGATTCGCGCAATAGCAATAATAAGATTAATGAATAGACAAAACCACCAATAAAAACACCAAGAATTCGTTGAGTATGTACATCTGTTAAGAAATCTTGCATCGTTCGTGGTGAAAATTGCGATAAATATGTTGTTAGTACGACCATGATTGTTGAGAATGAAATGGTCGTCATTGTTAAGAGGGATGATGTGATTGTACTTAATAACGTTTGTGCTAGGCTCAAGTCTACAATAAAAACAGTAGGTAAAAAGTCTTTTTTAATAATTGAATCGATATATACACTCACTCCAGCTACAACGATAGAGACCGTTCCATATAAAGCAGGGATAAACCAAAAATGAGAGCGTAACATAAGCAACATGGGATGATTTTTCAAATTTTTGTCCTCCCTTTGCATATAGATATTGTTAGTTTTTGCTATTTTGATAAAATTAAACGTTTTTTTTTCAGTCATTGTAGGAATATATATGTAATGCGCTGAAAAGATTACGATAAATCTGAAGGAGTGATGATGTTGAGTATTCAGTATCCAAGTAATGAGGAAATCAAACAATTATTGCAAGAGAGCAAACGTATAGCAGTCGTTGGGCTCTCTGCAAACCCTGACCGGACGTCTTATATGGTATCAGAAGCAATGCAAAATGCTGGGTATGAGATTATTCCAGTTAATCCTTCTGTTGATGAAGTTTTAGGAGTAAAAGCTGTTGGCTCCTTAAAAGAAATTGAAGGGGACATTGATATTGTAAATGTTTTTAGACGGAGTGAATTTTTGCCAGAGGTTGCAAAAGAGACAATCGAAGTAGAAGCAAAATCATTTTGGGCACAACTTGGTTTAGAAAATGAAGAAGCATATGAAATGTTAACAGAAAAAGGAATAAAAACAGTGATGAATCGATGTATTAAAGTCGAACATGCAAAATGGAAATAAATGTTTTGAAAAGTCTGTCTCACACGAATTAGATGGGACTTGGCATTAGCAGCGAACTCTGTAAGCCCTACTATGAGAAGTTTACTCGTAGTAGGGCTACAGGTGTAAGGATTTTTTTACATAATTCTGACTAGCATGGATCTTATCTTAACTAAGGATAATAAGGTTATTTAGCACTTCTTTTTCTTTTTTTGAATGTTGAAGAAAATGCAGGATAATGGAAAAGAGGTTGCGAATACTGAAATAACCGCTACAATAGATTAAGCAGCACTGTCGTCAGGATCAAAACATTCGTTCGCTTGTGCTACAATACTTGGAGTAGCATGTTGAAAGGAGAACCAAAATTTGACTAAGAAACAAACTATGGATTATAACGATGAATCAATACAAGTGTTAGAAGGTCTTGAAGCCGTTAGAAAGCGCCCTGGGATGTACATAGGAAGTACGGATGCGCGCGGTCTTCATCATCTTGTCTATGAAATAGTTGATAACTCCGTTGATGAAGCATTAGCTGGACACGGATCATACATAAACGTTACGGTTCACAATGATAATAGTATATCTGTTACGGATGAAGGACGAGGGATGCCAACAGGTATGCACCGGTCGGGAAAGCCAACACCTGAAGTTATTTTGACCGTCCTTCACGCTGGTGGGAAATTTGGTCAAGGTGGATATGCCACAAGTGGAGGTCTTCACGGTGTAGGAGCTTCGGTCGTAAATGCACTTTCTGAATGGCTCGTTGTAGAAATAAGACGAGATGGACAAACTTATAAACAGCGTTTTGAAAATGGTGGAAAACCAGTTACATCTTTAGAGAAAGTAGGGAAAACACGCAAATCAGGAACAATGATTCACTTTAAGCCTGATACGACAATTTTTAGTTCAACAGCGTATAACATTGAAACTTTGACAGAGCGTCTGCGTGAAGCCGCTTTCTTATTAAAAGGATTAAAAATAGAGCTTGTTGATTTGCGCGGAGAAGGTACCCAGCAAGAATTCTATTTCGAAAACGGGATTGAAGCGTTTGTAGAATATTTAAATGAGGATAAAGAAACATTAAGTCCAGTTGTTTTCTTTCAAGGAGAACAAAATAATATTGAAGTTGAGTTCGCATTTCAATTTAACGATGGATATACGGAAAATGTCTTATCCTTTGTAAATAATGTACGTACAAAAGATGGTGGCACACATGAACTCGGTGCAAAAGCAGCCATGACACGTGCAGTCAATGAATATGCTAGAAAAGTAAAGCTATTAAAAGAAAAAGATAAAAACCTAGACGGGTCAGATATTCGCGAAGGGTTTACTTCGATTATTTCCGTTCGAGTTCCTGAACAAAAGCTACAATTTGAAGGACAAACAAAAGGGAAACTAGGGACCTCAGAAGCACGATCAGCAGTTGATGGTGTCGTTTCAGAAAAGCTATCCTATTTCTTTGAAGAAAATCCTGA
This sequence comes from Halalkalibacter kiskunsagensis, assembly GCF_037027555.1. Lineage (NCBI taxonomy): Bacteria > Bacillati > Bacillota > Bacilli > Caryophanales > Bacillaceae > Halalkalibacter > Halalkalibacter kiskunsagensis. Next base: position 16,855 of record NZ_JAXBLX010000045.1, read on the forward strand.
TGTTAGTATGATGCTGATCAAAAAATCTTTAAAAGCACAGCAAGCCCGAGAAGCGGCCAGAAAAGCTCGAGAAGATGCGCGCAATGGAAAAAAGAGCAAACGAAGAGATGTTCTTTTAAGTGGGAAACTAACTCCAGCCCAATCGAAAAACCCGCAAAGAAATGAACTATATTTAGTTGAGGGTGATTCAGCTGGAGGTTCGGCTAAACAAGGCCGTGACCGTAAGTTCCAGGCTGTACTTCCCCTCCGTGGAAAAGTAATCAATACTGAAAAAGCAAAACTTGAAGACATTATGAAAAACGAAGAAATACGTACGATTATCCATACAATTGGAGCTGGAGTTGGAGCTGACTTTACATTAGATGATGTCAATTATGATAAAATTGTCATCATGACAGATGCTGATACAGATGGTGCTCATATTCAAGTCCTTTTGCTAACCTTCTTTTACCGGTATATGCGTCCACTATTTGATGTTGGCAAAGTGTACATTGCTTTACCACCTTTGTACAAAGTTAGCAAAGGAAGCGGAAAGAAAGAGGTAATTGAATATGCGTGGGACGAACGTGAACTAGATAAAGCAACAAAGTTAGTGGGTCGAGGCTATACACTTCAACGTTATAAAGGTCTTGGAGAGATGAATGCTACGCAACTATGGGAAACGACAATGGACCCAGAGACTAGAACGCTTATTCGCGTGAAACTTGATGATGCTGCTCGTGCAGAGAAACGAGTAACAACATTAATGGGTGATAAAGTTGAACCTAGACGAAAATGGATTGAGTCTCACGTTGCCTTTGGAATGGAAGAAGATGCAAACATCTTAGAAAATGAAAACTTAGCTATTATAGAGGAGGAGTAAGCTTGGCACAAACAGAGCGTTACTTAGACCTTCCCTTAGAAGAAGTCATTGGCGATCGTTTTGGTCGCTATAGTAAATATATAATTCAAGAAAGAGCATTACCTGATGCAAGAGATGGCTTGAAACCTGTACAACGACGTATTTTATATGCGATGTACAAGGAGGGAAATACAGCAGAGAAGCCATTCCGTAAATCAGCAAAAACAGTCGGTAATGTAATTGGTAATTATCACCCGCATGGAGATTCATCCGTTTATGAAGCGATGGTTCGAATGAGTCAAGATTGGAAAGTGCGAAACCTTCTAATTGACATGCACGGGAATAATGGTTCAGTTGATGGAGATCCTCCAGCTGCAATGCGTTATACAGAAGCTCGTCTTTCGAAAATTGCAGCTCAGCTGTTACGGGATATTGATCGTGATACTGTTGATTATATTCCCAATTTCGATGACTCCGAAAATGAACCGGTTGTTTTACCAGCAATGTATCCCAATTTACTTGTCAATGGGTCAACGGGGATATCAGCAGGCTATGCAACGGATATTCCGCCGCACCATTTAGGAGAAATTATTGATGGTGTTATTATGCAAATGGAAAAACCGAGTACAACGCTTGATGATTTGCTACAAGTTGTTAAAGGCCCTGACTTTCCGACAGGTGGCATGGTTCAAGGTATAGATGGGATTCGCCAAGCGTATCGTACCGGGAAAGGGAAAGTGGTTGTCCGTGCGAAAACAGAAGTGGAAGAAATACGTGGCGGACGTGAACAAATTGTTATTACTGAAATTCCATATGAGGTTGTGAAATCCAATTTAGTTAAGAAAATGGATGAGTTACGTTTCGATAAAAAAGTCGACGGAATTGCTGAGGTGCGTGACGATACAGATCGTACAGGATTACGAATTGTCGTGGAGCTGAAAAAAGAAGCTGATGCGAGTGCCATTTTAAACTATCTATTAAAAAATACTGATTTACAAGTTACATATAATTTCAATATGGTAGCAATCGCAAATAAAGCACCGAAGTTAATGGGACTTCAAGCACTAATTCAAGCCTATATTGACCATCAAAAGCTTGTTTTTACTAGAAGGGCAAAATATGACTTAAAAAAAGCCCAAGATCGTCAGCATATCGTTCAAGGTTTAATTAAAGCCATTTCAATTTTAGATGAAGTTATTGCAATGATTCGTGCATCCAAAGATAAAAAAGATGCTAAGGATAACTTAATTGAAAAATTTGATTTTACAGAAGCACAAGCCGAAGCGATTGTGACATTACAGCTATATCGCTTAACTAATACTGACATCACAACTTTAGAAGAAGAAGCTGCTGAACTTGAACGGCGAATCCATGAACTTGAAGCGATACTTGAAAGTGAGAAAAAGCTGATTCAAGTTATTAAATCTAGCCTTCAGGCGATCAAAAAAGAGTTTGCTGATCCTCGGCGGACGATTATTAAAGACGAAATTGAAGAAATCAAAATCAACATGGACGTCTTAATTGCTTCTGAAGATGTTATGGTAACAGTCACAAAAGAAGGCTACGTGAAACGTACAAGTATTCGTTCCTACACAGCCTCAAGCAAAGAGCCTCCAGGGATGAAAGAAGGCGATTATTTATTAGGGCATTTTGAAATAAACACGACTCATACATTGGTTTTATTTACAAAAATGGGGAACTATCTCTATTTACCAATACATCAACTTCCAGATATCCGTTGGAAAGATAATGGTCAGCACATTGCAAATATAGTTGGAATTGATAAAGATGATGAAATCGTAGAAGCAATGGGAATAGAGTCTTTCAGCGAGGAAGAATCTCTACTTTTCCTAACAAAAAATGGGATGGCTAAACGATCTCAATTATCCCTATATCAAGCACAACGTTACTCAAAACCATTAATGGCAGTTAAATTAAAAGATGATGATGAAGTGATTTCTGTAAGAAAAACAAACGGAAATCAAGAAGTCTTCATTGCTACTAAGTTGGGCTATGGGTTATGGCTAGGTGAGGATGAGATAAATCTTGTAGGTCAACGTGCAGCCGGAGTAAAAGCAATTAACTTAAAAGATGATGACGAAGTGATTGATGCTACTACATTTAGCATTGATGAAAAGGTCGAATTCCTTATAATTACTCAACGTGGAGCGGCAAAGAAAATATCGATTTCTGAATTCGATAAATCTAGTCGAGCAAAGCGCGGACTTGTTATGTTACGTGAACTTAAATCCAACCCACATCGCATCGTTGCTTGCAGGAGAGTTGCTTCAAAAGTAGATACGTACATGATCCAAACTGAAAAAGGAGCAACTGTCAAACTGTCTCCAGCTACATTCCGGAATAGTGATCGATATAACAATGGTTCATTTATTATTGATACAACGTCTGAAGGCTCAATTGTTGATATTTGGAAAGAAATAACAACAGAGAAATCAAACGATGAGTAGATATTCTACTCATCGTTTTTCTGACTTGTAATCATTATATGGGCATGCTTCGTTGGTGAGAACGAACGTTCTGTGGTATTGTGATTATATAGAGAGAATGCAAATGGAGTATTGAGTTTACGATAATGAAGTTATGTAAAGTAACAGGAAAAGGATGAAGCATCATGAAAGGACCAACACACATAGTAGGTGGATTAGCGGCAGCTACTTTTACAGCCAATATCCTATCAGTACCTAATCAAGAACCTATGATTTTTTACGGTGCAGCTCTTTTTGGAGCCATTATACCGGATATTTGTCATCCACGGTCTATGATCGGAAGAACAGTCCCATTGTTGTCAAATTTGTTAAGCAAAATGTTTGGGCATCGTTCAATTACACACAGTTTGTTATTTATTTTTCTTATTTATTTTGGATTAGAGCAATTTGAATTTAGAGGTTCTTATGACTTACAATTAGGGATTGTAGTTGGCGTGATCAGTCACATACTGTTAGATTTACTAACACCTCAAGGGACAAAGCTCTTTTACCCAATCAAATCAAATATTAGAATCCCTTTTTATGTGAAAACAGGTTCAATTATTGGAGAAACTAGTGTTATGGCAATCTTAATAGTAATGACAATTTATTTGTTAGTAGTGTAATTTTATAAAGCGAGATCCTCAATTCCTTTATATAGAGTACAGGAAATTGAGGATCTTACAATAATGGTACGGATATTGTAATTGGTCATTTCTTTTTACTTGAAATGAAGAGAACAGCTAATGTTGCAATGATTGAAAGAACTCCACATAAATAGAATACAAAAAATAACTCCGCTCGTTCCGCAATCTCACCTGCCAATAAAGGACCTAGTAGTATGCCAATCGCATAAAATGATTGATAAAATCCCATGGCTGAATTTTTTAAGTCGATAGTACTAACTTGTATGACCATGCCCAGTAACAAAGGAAAAATAATACCTAACGTTAATCCAATGCCAGCATGAACTAGAGATAAAGTCAGTAAAGAATTTGCTAAAGGAATAAAGAATAGAAACAATGTTGTTCCTAAAAAGCTTACAAGTAAAACTTTTTTTTGGTTTCTTAAATCAATCTTATAATACATAAGCCATACAGATGCAAGTGCGTGTGGAATGAAGAACGCGCAAATCAGTATAGTGATCGCATAAGAAGCTTCTGATAAATACGTAGCATACATTGGTGAGAATCCGAAAATCGTAATAAACAGTATAGCATGTGCACTTAATGATAAAAATGTAATCGTTTTTAACCCTTTTAATTGGAACGTTTTCTTTATGTGAGAGGTTAAATGAAATTCTTGTTTGCTACTGGAAATAGAAACTTCCTTTATCTGAAAAGCTAAGAAAATGCCAATAATTGATGTAATTGCAGCAACCCAAAAAGGAAAATTCCAACCAAGATAGAGGACTAAATAACCACTAATAATCATACTGAAAAATTGCGCAAAAACAGTTAAAAATTGAATTCTGCTCATCGCTTTCGACGCTTGATCAGTATGAAAATACTGTGAATACAAAACGGTTGCCATTACCCACATAGCCGCTGTTATCCCGGCTAGAAGACGAGCGGTAAAAATAGCAAAAAACGAATTTGAAAATAGAAGAAGAAGACTACTAGCTAGTGCAGCAAAAAATCCGAAGATTAATAACTGCTTCCTTAACCCGATAAGTCGGTCTGAAATCACTCCTAATGGGAAGCGTAGAAGGATTTGTGTTACACCATAGCTTCCTAGTATAATCCCAATTAGTGAATAAGAAAAACCGGTATTTTCCAAATATAAACCAAAAACAGGGATATAAATATATGTAGAAAACCAAAAACAAAAAACCGTACTTAGGAAAATCACATGGTCTTTCTTTGAGGCGCGTGGTTCATCAGTTTGATCTGTTAGAATTGCTTCCTGCAATCATAACCCCTCCAGTCTATAAAAAAGTTAAGCGCTTTCGCTTTAAATAGTATACATTGAAGTGAAAACTGTCAATTAGAAACTTCATTGTATAGTAGGAGAGGTGGCTCCTTAATTCACTTTTTTAGTAAGTTAAACATGCGGACCTCTGTAGATTCTTTCGAGTGCATCTGCCAAATATACTATTTAGCGCTATTTAGAATGATTTTTCTCTTAAACATCCACACGTACAATAGGCCAGCAAAGAAAAGAAATCCACCGTATCCAACTGCTGGATATAAATACTTTACCAAATTTGAAAATCCAACCTGACTAAAAATGAATGCGGCAACGGTTGTTAATATGATCAGCCATATTCGAAAACGTGAATTAATAAATGTCATTCTTGAAACAAATCCATACAAGTTGCTTACTGCAGTTGAGAAAACCGCGGAGAATAGCACGATAGCAAAAAAAAGTTGAACAAAAGGGGAAAGCAATGAGGCAATATAAATCATAGGTACTTTAACTGAAGCCACCTCTGATATATTCGACAATACCGCAAAGTACATAGCCAATATTCCTAAGCCTAAGCCTAATGCACCGAACAAAGCACCCCAAAAAAGGTTTTTTTGACTTTGGGCGTTTGGTCCCATTGGTGCTAAGATGGCAACAGCGATCACTAGGTTAAAGGATACATAATTAAGTGAAGCTATAATCCAATTGGGTGCAGCCCCAACTAAGGATTTAGTCAATTCAATATCTTCCAATGTGATAGGATTTCGGTAAATTCCGTAAATAGCGATAACTAAAACAGTTAATAATAGTATAGGAACAACGTAGCTAATCGCATTGATCACTCCTTCAATTCCTCTCACAACGGTTAGAAGTGATAAAAGTGCCATTAAAACCGTACCAAACCATGGTGATAATTGAAATTGTTCATCAAAGATTGCACCTGCTCCAGCGATCATTGCAGCTAACGCACCGAATAAAAAAATGGTAATAATAAGATCAATGATTGTGCCTATATATCTCCCATTTGAAAAGCGAACGACTTCTACATAAGCTGTTGCACTAAGAGCACGTCCTATCGTTAAAATTAAGTATCCGAATAGGAAGAATAGGACTGTTGCTAAAGCAATGCCTGAAATACCAAGTATTCCATACGCGCTAAAAAATTGAAGCACTTCTTGTCCAGATGCAAAACCTGCACCCACAATTGTTCCAATGTAGGTTGCCGCAATTTTTAAGGAGCTTAATCTCTCTGGTGAATCTTTATCCACTATTACCACCACCAATTTATAAGTTGCGATTTGACAGGACGTTACAATAAAAAAGTAGAAGAGGTCAAACCCCGATAATACAAAATACGAAAATCACTCGTATGATGATGCACTAGTAAATCGGGGGCAGACTTGTTTTGGGTACTGCTTATTTCATTATTCTTCTTTTTGTTCAGTTTCTACTGATGTAGCAGAAGCTCCATCATATTCCCTGCTAATTTGCCCAGTTGTTTCTTTTTTCCAGGTTAATTTATAGTCAGCGATTTCATCTGGTCCAGTTAAGCCAAATAAACCCATTTGCCCTTGTCCCATTCGAACATGATCTTGAACATCACTTCTACCGTCTTCTGCCATTTAGTTCACCTCGTTATTCTGCTGGATTTGCTTCAACTGCTATTTCGTAAGCGTGTAATATCGAATCTCTTTCATTTGGATCTGAAATTCCGACTAAATACTGCTCATTGTTATTGTCTTCAACCCTCATAAGAATCGTTTCGTCATTAGAAGTCAAAAGGGCATATGAATGATCTTCCATGTCAAACAACGCCTCTACTGAATAATCTTTTTCTTGACCTTGTTCATCCTCTATAGTGATTTGATCCCTTACTTCATTCGAATCCATATAGCAAACACCTCACAAATACAAAATGATCACCTTAAAAACTTTCTATCATTATTGTCTCCTTAGATTTAGAAAATATATTTGAGAAGAATTGGATTTCCTTACAATTTGCATACTAACGGTAGTGAGCGTGAATTTAAAAAATGAGAGGACGTGAACAAATGGCAAAGGTAATAAAAACGTTCATTTTTATATGTCTTCTTTTAATGGTTTGGTCACCATCGAACTATGCACTCGAACAGAAACTGGAGCTAACGCAAGAATTAGAGCAACTGATTCAACAAGACGAAGTTCTGGATGGTGGTCTTGCAAGTATTAGTATCCGAAAAGCAACTACTGGGGAACTTATATATGATTATTTTGGGGATACAAGGTTAAGGCCAGCTTCTAACATGAAATTACTAACGGCGGCAGCCGCTTTATCGACCTTAGGAGAAAATTATACATTTCAAACCGACCTTCTTACAAATGGGAATATCCTTTGGAAAATGGTAACCGGAAACATATATATAAAGGGTAAAGGCGATCCGACTCTTCTGAAGGAAAATATTGATGAACTAATTGAAAAACTAAAGAATAAAGGGGTCACGCTTATTCGTGGTGATTTAATAGGAGATGATAACTGGTTCGATGATATTCGTTATTCAGTTGATCTACCATGGAGTGATGAAACCACTTATTATGGTGCAGCCATTTCAGCTTTAACAGCTTCTCCAAATAAAGATTATGATGCAGGTACTGTAATCATAGAAGTAGCTCCAGGTGACATAATAGGAGAACCAGGAAGCATTTCACTCACTCCTCATACAACTTATGTAGATATCATTAACAACACAATAACAGTCTCAGAAAATCAACTAGCGAATGTGTCGGTTACTCGGAAACATGGCAGCAATGAAGTTCAAATTGAAGGACAGGTTCCTCTCCATTGTGATTATCCAAAGAAATGGGTTGCAATATGGGAACCAACAGATTTTGTCTTGCACTTAACAAAAGAATCATTAAAAGAACATGGGATTACACTCCTTGGTACGATCAAAAGGGGGAAAACACCTGAAGAGGCAACACCATTAGCATCGCATGAATCGATTGCCCTAAGGAAATTATTGATTCCATTTATGAAAAACAGCAATAACGGTCATGCTGAAACATTAATTAAGGAAATGGGTAAAGTGAGAAAGGGAGTAGGAAGCTTTGAGAAAGGTATTGAAGTGCTACAAAGTGAAATGAAAAATTTTAATGTGAATTCTAATACGTTAAAAATAAGAGATGGTTCAGGGATCTCACATGTCAATTTAATTCCAGCTAATGAAATTAGCCAATTGTTATTTTCAATTCAAGCTGAACCGTGGTTCCCATCATTTTTTCGTGCATTGCCGACTGTCGGCGGGCAAGACAGTTTAGATAAGGGTACATTGAAATCACGTATGAGTAATTCAAAAGCAGTTGGAAAAGTGAAAGCGAAAACAGGCACATTAAATACAGTAAGTTCTTTATCCGGCTATGTTGAAACTTCAACTGGAGAAATGCTCATCTTTTCCATATTACTTAATAACGTTCTTGACGAAAAAAAAGCGAAGGAATTAGAAGATGAAATTGTCATCAAGCTAGCTAGTTGGGGATCGAGTTAGCGAATATGATTGAACAGATGAGGAAATATAGTAGAAAGAATATAGGAGGATCTTATGAACCAACAACCTTTAACGTACTATGAAAAACTTGAAAATACTTATGTACTTATGGAAACACGCAACATGCTACAAATTAAATTAGAGCAATTAAAAGCGACGAATGAGTCAACAAAATTAATCGAAGAAGACCTTCAGAAAATTGAAAAAGAAATTGAAGAATATACTGAAGGAGCGCCAGTTAACGAAAGCGATCTCATAACAAGCTCCTTATTTAATCCTGCCATTTTTGAAGAAGAAAACTAAATACAAAAGAGAGAAAGTGAAAGGCCACTCCGTTGGGGTAGACTGATTCACGAAAAAATAAACGATAGCAAGGTGTCCAAATAATGAAAAAAATCATCATCCTGTTTTTCCTATTTAGTTTCTTGTGCCCCTTTGTAGCATCAGCAAATCATCAAGAGGACCAAGTATTATTAGTAGTTAAATCTTCAAGTCATTCCTTGTTTCAGACAACTTTACAAGTGTCATCAGATAAGGTTGCACAAGCTCTGTTACACGCACAGTTGGTCGGGCCGACGTTAGACGTACCTATGACTACCTCCTATGTACTCCTAAAGGATAAGGGGATTGTCCGGATTTTTGCAATGGATTCAAATGCTGAACTATATGATGTGAAAGAAAAACAAAGGGTGGTTGTACCTTCAGCTATTAGAGATAAATTAATGAGTTATTTTGAAGAAATACAAGATCATCACTTTGGAAAGCTCTACTCATGGAAAGAAGTTGACCAACTCATACCTCGTTACACAAGCTTTATGATTACAGATCTAGAATCAGGTCTAAACTTCGAAGCTCAAAGAAGAGCAGGGAGTAGTCATGCTGATGTTCAACCGTTAACAGAAAAAGATACGAAAATAATGAAAGAAATATATGATGGCAAATGGAGCTGGAAGCGAAGGGCAATTTTAATTCACCATAATGATGAGAAAATCGCTGCATCAATGCATGGGATGCCACATGGTGGTGGAGCACTAGCAAATGGGTTTCCAGGTCACTTTTGCATTCATTTTAAAGATAGTGTAACGCATGCTTCAAAAAGTCTTGACTTAGCTCATCAAATTATGGTTTATAAAGCTGGTGGTTTATTGACTTCTTTTGTACAACAATTATCTCCAAAGGAAATCATTGAATTATTCTTTATCGCTTTAAATCAACAAGACCTTGATTTGTTAAACCTGATTTACCATGATAAGAACGGAGAGTCTATTGATTTGATTAATGAGGTAGAATCAATAAGGGTCGTGCATAAAAAGAATCGTCCTTCAATTGAGGGACCTTACCTTTATGAGATTCCACTGACGTTTCTTATAACAAAAAAAGGAGAGAGAGAGGTTGGAGCGTTCTATACCTTTCGTGTGAAAAGAGAGTCTCCCACAAGCAATTGGAAGCTTGAACAAGTTCCTGTTGACATATTAATTAAATAAACATTAAGGGTCTGACTTTAACTAGTGCATGCATTTACGGCTAATTCTTTTTAGGAATAGCTGTCCTTTAAGCACTAGAGGTCAGACCCGCTTTATTTGGAGTCGGAATTTCTTTCTATATTTATTTCTATAGGTAGTTTATTCGGAGCACGGGGGATGTTTTTTTGATTGTAATTAATCGCATCAGACGAGAGGATTAAGACGATCAGTTGTCCACCATAAATTTTAGATTGAATTAAAATAGGTTGATTTAATTTATTTCGAAAGGCAAAATCAGGCCCATACCAACTAACAGTAGCATCACGCCCGCGAGGGACATAAGGAACTCGTCTACTGTGAGAATAACGTTGAACAATTTCCAAGCCAGCATGGTCTACTGCATTATAAAGTGTAGAGGATACTTGACAGATGCCTCCTCCAATTCCTTCTGATAATTCACCTTTGACAATAACAGGAGCAAGTAAATATCCTCTTTCCTTCGTTCTCTTTCCAACAATTTCATTAAATGAAAAGAGTTCTCCAGGAAAAACAACCTGGTTATTAATGGCCTCAGATGCAAGGGAGATATTGTGAGAGCGTTGCTTATTGCGGCTATTAAAATAAGTCACATATTGTCCAATTCGTTTAATGCGGATATCCGATAAAAGTTCACTATCAACTCGAGGGTGCAAGGTTAACCTTGGCACTTCAATTTGACTATGTCCTCGTCCAAAATAATAACGATAAAATGAATGTTTGAATTTTTGATGATCAAGTCTATATCCGACTTGTTCAGGAACAATACTTCCATATTTATCTATTTTAGCATTCACAGGCGGTTGATAGGTTTTTTGATCAATCTGCTGGAGAAAGTAATTGAATTTATTTATATCAATTACTTCTTTACCTAGTAAGGTTTCCATAAATTCCGACCGATGAGCACTTACAAGAGTTTTACCGTCTTGGATGACAGTGAAATCATCAGCTATATCTGTTAATGGAATGAAGAGCATGAGAAATGTTAATGCAATTTGTACCATGAGTGTATGACCTCCCTTTATTATTATGAGTAAGGAGGGAGCCTTTCATGTGAAAAAGTATAATCAAGAGAAATGAAAAAAGATCCAGTAAAAAAACTGAATCTATATCCGACGGTTACCACCTTTTTTTCACCCAATTTTCAATTTTTCGTTTGAAGACGATTTGGATCGGTTCATGTTCTTGTCCTATTGGTTTTACTAATGCAGTTTTAATGCCGACACGTTTCCCACACCAAATATCAGTAAATAATTGATCTCCTAAAAAGAGACTTGTTTCTTCTTTTGCATTGATAGCACGCATATGTTTTTTTACTTCACCTGCAGTTGGTTTCTTACAATGTCCAAAGCCGATAATTGTAAATGGATCACAAAAGCGATCAACACGTTCTTGACTATTATTGGATGCAATGACTAATTGAACGTTGTGCTCTTTTAGCATATTAATCCAATTACGTAACTCGTCACCAGCAGGAAGATCGTGACTAGCAAGAGTACTATCTAAATCAGAAAAAATCGTTTGAATGTTATTTCTTTCTAGCCATTCTACAGTAATATCTGAGAAATGATGAAGTTCAAAGTCGGGCTTAAAATATCTCATATTGTTTTTTCACTGCCTTTGTTGTTTAAATGTTTTTGTTTTCGTACATTATTTTAACAAAAAAACCATCTGAATGTTTACAAAATACATAAATGTGGTATAACATTTTATGCAGTTAAGGCATTTTATCTTACAGCATGGAGGTTGTTATAATGGCAAAAGTAGCATTTCTATTAGCAAATGGATTTGAAGACTCTGAAATGAAAAACCCTTATGAAGCAGTAAGAGAAGCAGGTCATGAAACAACAATTATTGGGTTAGAGAAAAATGTTGAATGTAAAGGGAAAACGGGAACCGTGTATACGTCAGAACTAGCTGCTACGGATGTGAAGGCAACCGATTTTGATGCGGTAATTATTCCAGGCGGTGGAGCACCAGAAGCTTTAAGAGTAAATGACGACATTGTTCGTTTTGTAAGAGAAGTAAATGCACAAAGCAAACTTATAGCTGGCATTTGTCATGGACCTCAAGTAATGATAAGTGCAAATGTATTGGATGGAAAACAAGCTACTTGTTATATTGGTATTAGAGACGATGTGAAATTAGCTGGTGCTGACTTTAAGGATGAGGAAGTTGTCGTAAGTGAAAACATAATAACTTCTCGTACTCCTAAGGATGAGCCAGCGTTCATCCGAGAAATATTAGTAAAGCTCTCATAATAGGAGTGAAGAAAAATCAAATTCAAAGGGGCAGGGAGTCTAAAATCCTTGCCCTTATCAATTTTGCAATACATCGTCCGAAGATCATTTTTATATCAGTGAGAATTGTGAAGCAAGCTGTTTCTAGTGTTGACAAGAGAGTTGATTAATTATATAATTACCTCGAATTCGAGATACATGTCAAAGGAAGGATTAGATGAAACAAAACGAAGCGTTCGATCAAGATCAATCGTTGAAATTGTTTGTTGTCATGACGCGTGCGATACAAGCGATTACGAAACGAGTGGAAGAAGACATTAAAAGTTATGGCCTTAATCCGACAGAATTCGGAGTCCTGGAGCTACTTTATAGTAAAGGAAATCAGCCAATTCAAAAAATCGGTGAAAAAGTATTACTTGCAAGTAGCAGTATTACGTATGTCGTTGATAAATTAGAAAAAAAACAATTGCTAGAAAGAAAGCCTTGTCCAAAGGATCGTCGTGTAACGTACGCAGCTATAACAGAGGTAGGCGACCGTTTAATGGATGAAATTTTCCCTAAGCATAGAGAAGCAATCCAGGAAATCTTTGGAGGTCTTGAACAAGGTGAGAAAGAGGTTATGATATCACAGCTAAAAAAATTAGGCTTTTATGCAGAAGAGCGCTAATTTTTTTAAAAGAATATATCTCCAATTAAGAATAAATGAATTGATAATAAGTGAGCACTGACAGGAGGAGTTTCTTTGAAGTCAATTAATCCAAATAATTTAGCTGAACGTGATAATTATAAATTCCTAACAGGAAGTATTATCCCTAGACCAGTAGCATTTGTTACAACGCTCTCTAAGGAGGGTGTTCTAAATGCTGCACCCTTTAGTTATTTTAATGTTGTCTCAACCAATCCTCCGATGATCTCCATTTCAGTGCAGAGAAAAAATGGGGAAATGAAAGATACATCAAGAAATGCGATTTCACTGAAGGAATTTGTCGTTCATGTTTCAGATGTATCATATATTCACCAACTAAATATGACAGCTAAGAATCTACCATCAAACGAAAGTGAAGTTGAAGATGCTAATTTAACTGTAATAGATAGTTTGAAAATAAGTGTGCCGGGTATTAAAGAAGCAAGGGTGCGAATGGAATGTGTACTTGAAGAGGTGATTTCACTTGGTGGCACAAAAGAACGACCAACTTGTGAATTATTAATTGGCCGAGTTGTCATGTATCATATTTGTAATGAATTGTATGAGAATGGAAAAATTGATGCAAAAGGGTTGCAGCCAGTGGCTCGATTAGCAGGAAATTCGTATGCGAAATTAGGTGAGCTGTTTGAATTGGAACGACCTACTTAAGGAAAAGTGAAATTCTAAAAGCTTTTCACGAATTATATCTTGAATTCGTAATATATAAATTTGAGATTGTGTGAAATTCTAGACATTCCGGAACGAGTGTTACAGTAGTCAAGATGGAAAAATGCAAGAGGATGTAAAAGAAGCAGCAAAATACCAAGCTAAGCGTACGATTAAAGTTGCTTATTGGATTAAAAAAGAGATAAATAAGCGAGTAAATCTCTCGCGATTCTCCATTAAATTAGCGTGGAGCTTTTTTTGTAAAAGCATTAATAGGCAACAATACTCTGAATATGTAGAATTATGCGCTTGCCCAGGAAAGCTAAGATTTTTATAGTAGAGTTCTAAGTGGAAATTAATCAAACGTTTGTTTAATTTTTATTTTAAGAAAATATGGAGATATGTAGATGAAGCCCAAATGGAGAAATAACAATTGTGAGCAGATATTTTGCCTTTGTTTGAGGAAATAACTATAGTGTAATTGAACTTCAAGAAAAAATGTAGGAGGAATTTTGTTGATAGTAATCCATGCTCATATTCATGTGAAACATGAAAAACGTGATTTGTTTCTGGAAAAAGTACAGAGTTTAATTCAACATTCCAAACAAGAGGACGGAAATACAATGTATCATCTATATGAAGATACAAACGATAAATCAAAATTTATTATGGTAGAAGAGTGGAAGGATGAAGCTGCTGTATTACTTCATAATGGAACCGATCATTTCAAACAGTTTGGCGAACAAGCTGGAGAATGCTTTGCTACACCTCCGCGAGTCGAACAGTTTGCCGTATCAAAGAAGTACTAGAAAGGAAGAGGCCTTATGTCAACATTATTAGATCCATTTAAATTAAAAGAATTAAATCTGAAAAATAGAATTGTGATGCCGCCTATGTGTCAATACTCTGTAAAAGCTAAAGATGGAAAACCGAATGATTGGCATTTCATTCATTATACAAGTCGTGCAATCGGAGGAACAGGATTAATTATTATGGAAATGACTGATGTAGACCCAGATGGAAGAATATCTGATTATGATTTAGGGATGTGGTCAGATGATCATATTCCTTCTTTTGAACGAATCATTAAGTCTTGTCAAAGTTATGGAGCAAAAGTTGGAATTCAAATCGCTCATGCTGGTCGCAAAGCGGAAGATGCCGATGTTCCTGTATCTTCTACATCTGTCGCATTTTCCGATCAATACAACTCTCCAAAAGAATTAACAACAAAAGAAGTAGAAGAAATGGTTACGAAATTTGAATTAGCATTTAAGAGAGCTGTCGCGGCTGGTGTTGATACAATTGAAATACACGGAGCTCACGGTTATTTAATTCATCAATTTCAATCTCCTTTGACTAATAAACGAGAAGATAAATACGGTCAAGATAAGAGTTTATTTGGCAGGGAGGTTATACAAGCAGCTCGTCGAGTAATGCCGGAATCAATGCCACTGATCTTAAGGATCTCAGCTACTGAGTATGCAGAGGAAGGGTATGATGTGAACTATGCGATAGAACTAGCGAAAAAGTACAAAGAAGCTGGTGTTGATATATTCCATATTTCTTCTGGTGGAGAAAGCAATAACGGACCAGATTTTTCAGGACCAGGGTATCAAGTAGATTTAGCTACATCAGTTAAGCTGGCATTGGATGTCCCTGTGATTGCAGTAGGAAGAATGGAAGAACCATCGTTTAGTGATGAAGTAGTACGTGCAGGCAAAGCAGATCTTGTTGCAGTTGGTAGAGGAATGTTACGGAATCCGTTTTGGGCAAATGAAGCATCAATTGCATTAGGAGGAGAGATTCTCACTCCTAATGCTCTAAGAGCTGGATTTAGCATTTAACACATCCTTAAAACAGAGACCTGTTTGATAAGGATCCACTGCATAAGATGAAATTAAAGGCCACAGAAAAAGGTAAAAAGCAACCTTTTTCTGTGGCCTCTTTGATAACAGGTCTTTGATTTTTAAGAAGGGTTATGATCACTTTCTTCATAGGCGATAAGAACAACATCTTTGGCAGTAGCACTTCTAATATCCTCTTCTAATGATGTAACACGCTCTAATAGTTCAGGACTGAGATCTGCAGCAGTATATCGATCAAATTCAAATCGGTTTTTTCCTTCCAAATTAGAACCTCCTTTTAAAAGTAATAAAAAAACTATGCTTTTAATTTCTCTTAAAGAATAAAGTTATATACAAAAAGTGAAGACAATAATGCAAAAGCCTTTTTATAAATAAGCTTTCATTTTCGAGATGACTTATTTTTTAATAAGGAAAATTGTTAGTATCGTCATAGTCTAGGATAGGGATGTGAATGATATAAGAAAATACCGTTAAAATTAAGGTGAGATGACCAATGAAGATATTATGTATAGATGGCGGGGGAATTCGAGGTGTATTTGCCGTTGCCATTTTACAAGCATTAGAAGAAGAGTTAAACAGACCAATCAGTGAGCTTTTTGACATCGTTGCTGGAACTAGCACAGGCTCTATCATTGCGACATCAGTCATTTTAAAAAATGAGATGACATCTGTACTCGATAACTACAAGGAATTTAGCAAGAAAATCTTTATACGTCAGGCTAAAATAGGTTTATTTAAAAGCGTCTATAGCGACCGCTATTTACGTCGCTTTTTCCAAAATACGTTTGGTGATTTGACACTAGCTGATATAGAAAAACCGTTATTAATTCCCGCTGTAGATGTGACTCATGGAAAGCCATATGTTTACAGGTCAAACTATGGACACCCTGATAGCGATGATTTATCGATTAAACTATGGGATGCTGTTTTATCTTCTTGTTCAGCACCTGTTTATTTTCCCCCAAATAACATCAAGAATAGGTATTTATCTGTTGATGGCGGATTGTGGGCGAATAACCCTTCATTGGTTTGCGTCACAGAGGCGATGGATTTCTTTCAGAAAAGCATTGAAGACATTCAAATATTATCCCTAGGTACAGGGGCGCAAGACATTGAATACAAAATGGAAGATGATAAATATTGGGGAATTAAAAATTGGCTGCCATTTCGCTTCATGTCGATGAAAGTACAACCGAAACTACTTGATTTAGCGCTTGATTTATCTTCGGAATCCATTTCATATCATTGTCAAATCCTATTAGGTGAAAAATATTTTCGATTAAATGAGAAGCTTGGGAGTGAAGTTCCATTTGATGAAGTGAAGTTCATGGACGAGCTTATAGAATTAGGAAGAAATATTTTCTTAGAAAAGAAAGATGAAGTAAAGAGATTTTTAAATGCTAAGTAAGATTGAGTCATTAGTAGAGTACACCAGGCTTTACCTGATGTACTCTTGATGTCCTATAGCGAATAACAATTTTAATAAAAGTATGGGAAGAATAAACTTCTTAATAGATAGAACGGGAATCTCTGACGTCTGAATCGGCGGAATCGTCTTGGATAACCATATCCGTAAGGCGGATAGCCGCCATAGCCACCATACCCAACGTCAAAACCGTATCGTTGATCATTGTTGCGTTGTTCAGTGTCTCCATCAGGGATCAGCATGTTAACACCATTTTGATCTACGCTATCAATAATTCCGTCATGAACTTGCCCGTCAGTTGTTTCAAACTGCATTAAATGATTATAATATTGTTGACATAAGTCGTGCATTTGCTGTTGCTGATATGCTGGATCCATTGCCCCTGGTTGTGTTTGCTGTTGTTGGAGTGTAGGATCCATTGCTCCCGGTTGCATTTGCTGTGGACCAAATTGATTCATAGGGTAATTGTGCATCTTTATCTCCTCCTTTTATAACCACATGGTATTCACCCATTGGGTGTTTGTGACACAAAAGAAAGAATTTTTTTGAATATATAAGAGAAAAGGATGTTTGAAAGTCCAATCCTCGGGATAATAGAGACATCTTTTATGGTTGTATTAAGGTTTCAATACAACTTTAATACAATGATCTTTATGATCATTAAATTCTTTGTACGCTTGACTTGCATCTTCAAGAGCTACTTTATGGGTAATAATTTCTCTTGGATCATATTCATTATTGATTATTTGTTTATATAATTTTGGCATAATCGGAATTACAGGTGCTTGGCCCATTTTTAATGTGATATTTCTTGAGAAAAATGCACCTAATGGAAACAAATTGTAATTGCTCCCATACACGCCTGTAAGTTGAACAGTCCCCGCTTTTCTTACCGCTTTTGTGGCAATCTGTATTGGACCAAGCGTCCCCCCTTGAAGCTTTAATTTTTGCTCGATAAGCTCAAGAGGTGACTTTTTCCCGTCCATTCCAACACAGTCAATGACCACATCGGCTCCACCTTGCGTGATTTCTTTTAGGTGTTCACCCATATCAGGAAACTCTGTAAAATCATAAATCTCAACGTTGTTTGTTTTTTTCGCATGCGCTAAGCGATAGTCTAAATAATCAATGGCAATAACTCGTTTGGCTCCTTTTCTCCATGCATATTTTTGTGTCATTAAACCGACAGGTCCAGAACCAAGGACAATAACAGTATCTCCTTCTTTGACACCAGCATGTTCGACACTCCAATAGGCTGTTGGCAATACATCCGATAAAAACAGAAGTGATTCATCTTCTAGTTCACAAGACTCAGGGATAACAAAGGGAGTATAATTACCAAATGGAACCTTTAAATACTCAGCTTGACCTCCAGGATGATTGCCGAATTTTTCAGTATAACCAAAATAGCCTCCTGAATCGTAGTGAGGATTGGAATTGTCACATTGACTTGTTAGATCACGTTCACAATAAATACAATGACCACAAGCAACATTGAATGGAATTACAACTCGGTCGCCTTTTTTGACTTTTGTCACGTCAGGACCAACTTCCTCGACAATCCCCATCGGTTCATGACCAATGCTATAGCCTTTTGGTAAAGGCATGTTTCCTTGATACAAATGCAAATCAGATCCACATATAGCAGTGGATGTTATTTTCACGATTACATCATCATTCTTTTTTATTTCTGCATCTTTTACGTTAGTAACTTCCACATGATTTGGTCCTTGATACGTAACAGCTTTCATTATTTCACTCCATTCATATCTTTCTTCTAAATAGAATCAGTTACCCTAGTATTTACTAAAGGCACTTCAGCTATCAGTTAATTATTTACATCATGTAAAAACGATGTTCATAAGTTGTTTTAGAATGTCAAAGATGGGTAACATAATAATATGAGCAGGATACGATACGATAATTGAAAAATAAGGGGGACCTTATGATAACGCCAGAGCAACGTATTACACTACATGAATTTAATAACTTAACGAAATCATTAAGTTTTAATATGTATGATGTTTGTTACACGAAAACAAAAGAAGAACGTGATGCTTATCTGCATTATATTGATGAACAATATAATGCAGATCGGTTAACAAACATATTAAAAAATGTAACCGAGATAATAGGGGCACATGTGTTAAATGTGGCAAAACAAGATTTCGTCCCACAAGGAGCAAGTGTTACTTTGTTAGTGTCAGAAGGTCCCGTTGTGGAAGTGCCGACAGAATCATACGATGAATCACCTGGTCCACTGCCAGAGGCGGTTGTTTTGTCATTGGAGAAAAGCCATATTACGGTGCATACGTACCCTGAATATCATCCGGTAGAAGGCATTAGTACATTTAGAGCGGATATCGATGTATCGACCTGTGGAGAAATTTCTCCATTAAAAGCATTAAATTATTTAATCCATTCTTTCGAAACAGATATAATGACAATGGACTACCGAGTTCGAGGCTTTACTAGGGATATAGAAGGGCAAAAGTTATTTATTGATCATGAAATTAATTCAATCCAAAATTACATACCGGATGAAGTGAAAAAGTTATATGACATGATTGATGTAAATATCTATCAAGAAAACATTTTTCATACGAAATGCAAGCTAAAAGACTTTGATTTAGATAACTATTTATTTGGTACTACAAAAGTAAATTTACATCCAGGAGAAGCAGAAGAAATTGCTGCTAAGCTCACTACTGAGATGGATGAGATTTTTTATGGTAAGAATATACAATGATAATTATTGGCCACCAGTAAAAATGAGCTGGTGGTCATTTCTGAATCTTGAGGAATAACAATTGCGAGAAAACTAGAAATTATCCACTTTCAAGACAAAAGTAACTGTTCTGTGAAAGGCATCATTTTGAGACTTTAATATTTACAGTTGTTTTGCAAATAATAAATTACATCATACACATAAGGAGTTGGAATCATGTCAAAAGATCATTGCGAGCCACTTGAACATCTTTTGAGTAAAAGCGAAGAGAGAACAGAATTTGCAGAAGAGATTTCAGACGGTGGAGAAAGAACAATCATTGCAGAAAATCAACAAGAAAAAACAATCAAACGTAAGCGAATTAGAACAGGATGAGTAACATACTACTGATTTTTGCTTAACCCTTTTTACGTTAATTGCTTGTATTTACCGTTCCAGAGTTGTTCAATATACCTTATTAACAGTAAAATAGGTAGGCCTTTGCCTTAGAGGGCACAGGTCTACCTATTTTATAAATTGTAACCACCTGTTCTGAGGTCTTTTTAAAAATTTTTGTATTATTCTAACATTTTGAATCAATTTCATAATTGCCTAATTTAAAAATTCAAAGACAGGCAGAATTTTTAAATCCGTTTTTTTCAGACTTT
>NZ_JAXBLX010000046.1:0-37341 GCF_037027555.1 Halalkalibacter kiskunsagensis
ACGCATCGTCGCCTTGGTAAGCCATTACCTTACCAACTAGCTAATGCGCCGCGGGCCCATCCTGTAGTGATAGCTAAGAGCCATCTTTTACAATCGAACCATGCGGTTCGATCGATTACCCGGTATTAGCACCGATTTCTCGGTGTTATCCCAGTCTACAGGGCAGGTTGCCCACGTGTTACTCACCCGTCCGCCGCTAACCTCTGGGAGCAAGCTCCCATTGGTCCGCTCGACTTGCATGTATTAGGCACGCCGCCAGCGTTCGTCCTGAGCCAGGATCAAACTCTCCATAAAAGTGTTTGAGTTTCATCACAAAGTGATGGAACATAGCTCAAGTTATATCACGCTAGCGATATAACAAATGCAATTTTGCTAAATTGCTAAACATTGACGAGAAAACATGTTTCTCTATTTCGCTTGGCTTTTGTTCAGTTTTCAAAGAACTCATTTCATCGCTCATCTGCGGCGACAAGAAATATCTTACCACGATAAGGCGTTCAATGCAACCACTTTTTTAAAAAGTTTTTTTCGAAGTTGTCATGAACAAGCTGTTATTGCTAGCAGCAAGGAATAATATATAACAACTAATCACTTTTTGCAACCTTTAATTTAACGGAAAGAACGTTTTTTAAGCTATATTTAATACGTAATTATAACTCCTATAATGAAACAACGAAAATCAATATGTGTAGTATAGCGTCTGATCCCTAACTTAACGTATCGAGAAGCCGCATAGTTGTGCTTAGAAACTGTATCACGCGTTACTATATTTCAAACATAACCTACCAAGTCAAAGTTTGCATGTCATAAACTATCGCTACATCCCTAACGATTCTAACACTATAGAACGCCTACCGCTTATTAATCCTATGAACATCCTTTGAAAAACTAAAAACGTTAAGCACCAACGTTGTTGTACACCAAAAAAGGTAACCACCCAACTCATCTCTGAGTATGTGCGGTTACCTCTCTTATTAATACACAAATACGCTACCTGGCAATTGGAATAGCGCACCCCCTATTTTATAGTCTTATGCTCCTAATCCCGATTATACAAATCCCTCGTATAAACCTTCTCTTCCACATCAGCCAACTCTGCATCCAACCTGTTCGACACAATCACATCAGAGACTTGCTTAAATTCCTCTAAATCCTTTATCACTCTAGAATTATAAAATGTCTCATCCTCAAGGACTGGCTCATAGACGACGACTTCAATTCCTTTTGCCTTGATGCGTTTCATAATGCCTTGGATGGCTGAAGCTCTGAAGTTATCTGAGTTTGTTTTCATGGTAAGCCGGTAAATCCCGACGATTTTCGGATTTTTTTCAATGATTTTGGCTGCGATATGGTCTTTTCTCGTTGTATTGGCATCTACGATGGCTCCGATGATGTTGTTTGGAACATCTTCATAGTTCGCTCGTAACTGTTTTGTATCTTTTGGCAAGCAATATCCACCAAAGCCAAAGGATGGATTGTTGTAATGATCGCCGATTCTTGGATCGAGCCCAACCCCTTCAATGATTTGCTTTGTATTTAAGCCTTTTTCTTCGGCATACGTGTCAAGCTCATTAAAGTAGGCTACACGAAGGGCTAAGTACGTATTGGAGAACAATTTGACTGCTTCTGCTTCGGTAGAATCTGTAAACAGAACTCGAACATCTTTTTTGATCGCTCCCTTCATTAATAAAGAGGCAAACTTCTCCGCGCGTTCTGATCGCTCTCCAACAATAATCCTTGATGGGTACAAGTTATCATATAGTGCTTTCCCTTCCCGCAAGAACTCTGGAGAGAAGATGATATTCTCTGTCTTGTATTTTTCTCTAATTTCTTTCGTAAATCCAACGGGAACCGTTGATTTAATAACTATTACGGCCGCTGGATTGATTTCTAACACGGTTTCAATTACATTCTCAACGGATTTTGTGTTGAAATAATTTTTCTCTGGGTCATAGTCCGTTGGTGTTGCGATAATGACAAACTCTGCATCTTTGTATGCTTGGCATGTATCGGTTGTCGCAACGAGGTGTAATTCTTTTGTTGTTAAAAACTCTTCAATTTCTTTATCGATAATTGGCGATTCTTTTCTATTGATCATATCTACTTTTTCTTGAATAATATCGATTGCCACGACTTCAAAATGTTGAGCTAATAGCACCGCATTTGATAATCCTACATAGCCTGTTCCAGCTACTGCTATTTTCATTTGTCAACACATCCTTACTTAATTTATCGATAGATGGGTACAAGCACAAAGAAGAGGCCCGCCTTCCCACCTAATAGTAACAGTCACTCTTATCACCATAAGCTCACTTTACCACACTACTGTAAGATGAGACAGGCATAAGGTATGCTATCTATTATATTATTTATACTATAATACACCCTCAATTATTGTCATGTGAAATAGAACATAGTCAAACAAAATTAAGAAAGACCGAGTGCACTAACACTCAGTCAAAGAAACTGTATCGTCACTTAAAAAAATAGGAGAGTCGGCAACCTCTACCAACTCTCCGTTCTATTATTGAAAAAACACCGTAAATGTAAGGGCGATTAACGCTAAAATTCCTGGGTTTTTAAGTTTCGAGTTTGTCATTTGGATTTCCTCCTGAAATGTTGATCTCTTTTTGTTGTCTCTATCATATCAAGCATCCAAGGGGTTGTCCGGACTTTTGTTAGGTAATGTAACATAAAACATATATTTAAAATACACCATTATAAAAAGTACCTGCACCATGGTGCCTGCCGTGCAGAAAAGCGACTGTACAGCTAACTGCAAAGAAGTTCCCACCTTATGAGTAATCATCATCGTTACTGGAAAGTCTACTGGTGTAATCGCTACCAAAACACCAAAATAAAAAGGCAAATTGTTCCCATAAAAAAGAGCCCTAAATAGGCACCTTATTTACGGAATATCGAGAAAAGTTTCCCCCATGTTCCTTTAGATTGTTTTATCGTTTGTTCTAAACGTTTATTAAAATCATTTTGCAAGCGCCATTCCTTTTTCTGTTCGTCCCGCAACTGTTGTATTTCTTTTTGTAAGAATTCACTTTTCTGTTTCTCTTGTTCCAGCAATGTTTCGTAATGGTTCTTTTGTTGTTCCGTTAATTTTTCAATTCTAGCATGTGTTTTTTGAGCTGAATTGCCAATCGTAGAACTGATCACATGATGATCTTGCTGGAGCCGCGCAACCGTTGTTTTAAGATCAGACATACCGTTTGTCAATTCAACATTCATTTCACGTGTGGCTGCAAGTTCTTTGGATAAAAACAATAAGATCTCTTTTAATTGATTGGGATCGCGGGGTAACTTGTCATATGTATCGGGTATCGCTATCTCTGTTTGATTGGATCCTTCTAATCTTTCCTTTTGTTGGTGCACAAGGTCTTTCGCTGTATCGTCTAGAGGCTTGTCCGTATCGCGTAACGCTATAAGCGCTTCGATGTCGGATTGAACAAAGATACGCCGATCACCATCTTTTAAAAACTCATATCCGTTTCGCTCTAAGATTTGGCCATACTTTCGAACAGTCGGTGTTGCAATCCCTGCTTCTTCTGCCACTTCCTTGGAAGAAAATGATCGTTCATTTGGTTGGATATCATGTCGCATAGAGGACCTCCTTTACTATTAAATATGAAGGTTCTTTGATCATTTTGCAACTTATATCGGGTAGCGATACGAGATTATAAAAAGAGCAGTTTCAAGAGGGCACTGAAAAAGGTCGATTTCACTTTTTTAGTATCCTCTAAGCAATGTACGGAACCACTGCCGCTTCCTATATGGACTTTTTTCAGTAGTTCGCTATTCAGTCCCTATTCTCGGAAAGCTTTCATTTGAATCGGCTAGCGCTATCTCGGTTTCATCGTATTTTTCTACTTTTTTGTTAAAATACTAGTTCTTTACTCTGTATCGCATGACGCTATAATGCATCGATATCAAAAACAAGATATGCTAGCGGCCACTTGTTATACTTCATATCACATATCGAATCCCTGTACTTAGTATGAAAGTAGTGGATGAATTTTCTGTGCCTCCTGTATCGGGTAACGCACTCTCAGTCTTTCTATTTACTCTTTCTTTTTATAGATTCACATGGCCTTTAGCTGTACCGCCTTGGCAGTTATGCGTATCGCGTGACGCTATAAGCCTTCGATGTCAGATAATATAAGATACACCGTAACTATTATTAAAACCCTCATACCCATCCAAAAAAATTCCTACGCTTTCGAACCGATTGTTTCCATGACCGACAATCCTTTGTATCTATGGTACTTTTCACAAGCGTGATGGGTCCCCATTCACGCTATCCGTCAATAATTATCGTTGTACCTTCCCTAGCTTAGCTGTCTTCATAGTAATTATTTCATAGGAAATACACGATACGACAAAATTCTTTTTTTGAGCACACACAAATAAAAAAGCAAGGTTTCCCTTGCTTTTGTCTAATGAAAGAGAAAAATCTTAACGGGTGGTGCCTGGCACCACCCGAACTCCCCCCTACAACCCTAACGAAATATATTTCACTTCTAGATAATCTTCAATCCCGTAGTGTCCGCCTTCGCGTCCTATTCCACTTTGTTTAAAGCCGCCAAATGGTGCTTGAGGCGTGGACGGAAGCCCGTCATTTAACCCAATGATTCCGTACTCAAGAGCTTCTGTGATCCGAATCCCTCGAGAGATATTTTCTGTAAAGACATATGCAGCTAGTCCAAAAATGGAGTTGTTTGCACGCTTGATGACTTCCTCTTCTGATTGGAAAGGCGTTACAGGAGCTAACGGTCCAAATGTCTCTTCAATCATACAAGTCATTTCATCGTGAACATTGGAAAGAACTGTCGGTTCAATATAGAGGCCGTCTTTCACTTGACCTCCTGCTTCGATTTTCGCACCCATTTGAACAGCGTCATCGATTTGCTTTTTCACTTTTTCAACAGCTGCTTGATCGATAAGCGGTCCCACATCAACCCCTTCTTCAAGACCATTGCCAAGTTGTAGTTCCTTTACTTTTGGAACAAGCTTTTGAATAAATGTCTCGTAAATAGAATCATGTACGTAAATCCGATTGGAACATATACACGTTTGGCCAGCATTACGAAACTTTGAATTAATAACCCCATCGACTGCTTTATCTAAATCTGCGTCACCCATTACGATAACAGGGGCATGGCCACCAAGCTCCATCGATACTTTTTTCACTGTATCTGCTGAGCCTTTAATTAATTCCTTTCCAACTTCTGTCGACCCTGTAAACGTAAGCTTACGGACACGAGCGTCTTCTAACCAAGCCTGCCCGATCTCCCTTGAGCTTCCAGTTACTAAGTTCAGAACTCCTTTTGGAATACCAGCTGCCTCAGCAAGCTCAACCATTTTAATTGCTGTTAGCGGTGTCAGATTAGCCGGTTTGATTACGACTGTACAGCCAGCTGCCAAAGCAGGTCCGACTTTACGAGTAATCATCGCTGCCGGAAAGTTCCAAGGAGTAATCGCCGCCACAACACCAACCGGTTGTTTTTGAACAAAAAGCCGTTTGTTTCTCTGGGTTGCCGGGATTGTTTCGCCGTAAATCCGCTTCGCTTCTTCGGCATACCAAGCAAAGAATCCATTTGCATAATTCATTTCTCCAAGTGCTTCTTGCAAAGGTTTCCCTTGTTCCATAGTCATGACTTTAGCGATTTCTTCTTTATTTTCTTGAATCAAATCATGCCACTTTCGAATCAGGTCTGCACGCTCGTACGCCGAGAACTTCGACCAATTTGAAAATGCTGCAGTCGCTGCATCAACAGCTTCTGTTGCTTCTTTCGCCCCACCCTTTGAAACCGTTGCAATCACTTCATTTGTTGCGGGGTTTGTCACCTCAATCGCATCTAAATCCTCTACCCATTCGCCGTTAATATAAATACCATAATGTTTCAACGTACATTTCCTCCTTTTAAAAAAGCTAACATCTCTTTTGCATAGCTTTCTTTTTCTCTATTTTCCACTTCGACTACAAATTTGTGGATGATCACCTCATCCTGCTTTTTTCTCACTTTCATTTTTAAAAAGTCCGTCTTTGTCATCATCGCCTTTAAAGAAGTTCTTACCGTAAATTAATAGGCAAAGAAGAATTCCAACCGCAAACGCCCACGTTGCTCCTTTTGTTGCTAGAACAGCTCCAATAATACCGGCAATACCTAAGTCGCGTTGACTTTTCGCTTGCATAATACCTACGCGAACACTTACATATCCTTGGATCATTAGCGTGAGCGCCAAAGCGATCCCTAAGATTGGTTCTACCAAACTAACGATTGGCAACAATAGCAACCCTGTATTCGTTCCCCAACGGAAAGAACCAGACCCACCAAAAATCGAATGCATCGCTTTTTTGCCTTCTTTGAATCGTTCAATGACGACAACCTGCATTGCTGCCCACATTGGTCCACACATGACAATATCAGGTCCAAAAATACCCATTGTTGCGTTTCTTCCACCGAAGATTAAATGTGCACGGTTTGCGTTATAATCAATTTTTTCATCTTTTCTAAATTCATCCGCCTCACTTACTAACGCTTTGCTTTGTAATACGTCACCAAACAAGACAATATAGGTTGCAAGTACGGTCGGAATCGATGCAACAAACATCATGAATGGAGGAAACCCTAATCCAAATACCGTGAACTCTGTAAACAACGTCGCAAAATCAGGTTTACTAAATCCCCATTCAATCGTTGGCCATGGTGCCTCTCCAAAAAGTGGAGCAATGACAACCGCTAATAGGATGATTGGGAAAATCCCTAAGTTAGATAGGACTCTCCAAAATCCTCCTCTTTGCTTCAACTTTGCAAAATGTTTCGAGAAGATCAGATAGAAAGCAACTGCACACGTAATACTAATTGTAATCGGAAACAATTCGAAACGTCCGCCAACTTCAAAGATCGTAATAACTGCTGCAAAACCAGCTCCTAAAATAACTCCTGCCTTCATCGCACTTGGAACAAGGTTCACGACCTTTGACGCTAACCCGGTTATCCCAAGGAAAATCGAGAAGATCCCTAAGGTGAGCTGGAAGGCAATGAGCGCGTAAATCCTTTCGTCTCCTTCAGGAAATTGAGAAACAAACAAAATCATTAATGGGACCGCTGGCGTAATCCAACCAGGGATAACAGGATCTCCTAGCAAATGATGAGTCAAATACAAAATTCCATTTAAAATTACAACAGCTAGAGCTACTTCAAACGGCATACCAAGATACTGAACCATTAACGGAATCGCCGCTAAATCGACGGCACACATTAACAACCCTTGAAAATAATCAGGAAACTCAAAACGGTAATGGACAAACGGCAATCTTAATTTAAATGGTCCGAGCGGTGTAAATGGTGTTTCCTCACCATCTTTCCTTTGCTTCCACAGCATGGTAACTCCCCCTTTGATAAGCAGATTGATAGATTTTTTCAATATCATTGACACTTAAGGCTCTTGGATTATTATCCATCAGTCGCTTTGCTTTGCTTGCATCGATCGCCATATCAGGAATCACACTTTCTGGAATTCCAAAATCCTGAAGACTTTCAGGAATTTCGACGTAGCGTGACAATCTCTTCATTTCGTCAATCGCCCGATCCGCCGCTTCATGAGTTGATAGATTTCTCGTATCAATCCCTAACGCTTCGGCAATATCCTTAAATTTTGATAGACAGCTAATTTTATTCCATTCCATCACGTACGGAAGCAAGACCGCATTGCTTACACCATGAGCGATGTTAAAGCGTCCCCCAAGCGGATATGCTAACGCGTGCACTGCTCCAACACCGGCATTTCCAAACGCCATTCCAGCCATTAAACTGCCTGTGACCATCGCTTCTCTCGCCTCATGATCATATGGATTCGCATATGCCTTCGGTAAAAATTCACCAATCATTTTCACAGCTTTGATCGCTAATGCATCGGTAATCGGGGATGCATTGACGGAAATGTACGCTTCAACTGCATGAACCAACGCATCAATTCCACTTGCTGCTGTCACAGACTTGGGACACGTTAACGTCATTTCAGGAGAAACAATCGCTACATTTGGTAATAAATGCGCGCTAACAATTCCTTTCTTAAGCTGCTCCTTCTTATCAGAAAGAATCGTAATATTCGTTACTTCTGACCCTGTCCCTGCTGTCGTCGGGATCGCAATGAGCGGAAGACCAGCTTCTTTTACTTGGTCTACTCCAAACATCTCTTCAATTGGACTATGATTCGTATAGACGACAGACGCTGCTTTAGCAATATCAATCGCACTACCGCCACCAACAGCAATAAGACCTTCGTAATGTCCTTTCTTAATCTCGTTTACGCAATCTTCGACAAGTCCCACCTCAGGCTCTGGCTTCACTCGATTGTAAACGCCTACATGAAATTCCTGTAATTCACGCTTTACCTTCTCAACGACACCCGCTTGTTCTAAAATTTCATCCGTTATGATTAAAACGCTTTCAATTTTTAAACATTTAACTTCCTCACCTAACCGTTTAAGTGAGTCACTCCCGGTTAAGAGTTTGTTTGCAATTTTAAATTCTGATACGAACATGTTTATCAAATCCCCTTTCTACTTTTTCTAATGCAATATGTGTGCCAACTTTTAAGAAAGAGTATTTTTTAAGTAACGACAAGGGTTTATGACAACAAATCGTCTAAGAAATGTTTTTATTTCGTCGAAAGTCGATCAATAAAATAATCACTCGATTACATTTCTAATCAACTTTGTGCTTTTTTACTTTCTGAACAATACTAGCTTGACTGATCCCAAGGACTTCTGCTGCCTTGCGTGTCGTCTTATATTTTTTTAACGCCTCATTGATTAAGTTCAGTTCATATTGCTGAACACGTTCTTTTAACGAAAGGCTACTATCGCTAGTTTCTTGATTGAATAAATGCTTGTACTCCTGTGGCAAGTGCTTTAACGTAATCTCATTATCTATCGTTGTCACAACCAAACGCTCAACAATGTTTAACAATTCTCTAATGTTTCCAGGCCATGAATACTCGCTTAAACATTCCAGACAATCAATACTAATTGTCTTATCCATCTCATACTTTTCATTAAACCTAGTTAAAAACCTCTGAATCAACGGGATGATCTCCTGTTTTCTCTCATTTAATGGCGGCACCGTAATCGGCACAATGTTTAATCGGTAATACAGATCCTCTCTGAAATTCCCTTCTTGCAATTGCTTTTTCAAATCTTTATGAGTAGCTGAAATAATCCGCACATCTACTTCAAGCACAGTTGTAGAACCAATTCTCATAAACCGATTTTCCTCGACCACCTTCAATAATTTCACTTGCAACTCTAAGGGCAAATCGCCAATCTCATCCAAAAACAACGTCCCACCATTCACTTGCTCAAGCAAACCTTTCTTGCCTTTTGTTAATGCACCGGTAAAAGCCCCAGGCTCATACCCAAATAGTTCAGCCTCGATTAAATTAGCTGGAATTGCCCCACAGTTAATCTCAATAAACGGTTGGTTCACACGCTTGCTTTTTTTATGAATAAACCTTGCAATTAAACTCTTCCCGACTCCTGTTTCCCCTTGCAGTAACACCTTTGCATCGGTTGTTGCAACCCTTTCTGCTAACTGAAAGAGATCTTTTGTCTTCGGGCTTGCTACATAGAGCTCTAAATCATGAAAGGTTTCATCGTTTACAAAACCTTCTTCATCCTCTTGATTCACCCAATACTGAAGACCATCTAGCTCATGCTTCAGCTTTAATAATTCGGTAATATCACGAACACTGCTTATCACCAAACTTATATTCCCTTGCTTAGAAAAAATCGGTGTACCACTAACAATAATCGTTCGGTCATCCTTGATCGTTTGCATTCTAGTGACAGACTTTTTCTGCTTAATGACTTCAAGAGAAATAGAATGGGAAATATACCCTCTCGTGACGAGCTCCTTCATATGTATTCCTGCTACTTCACGAGCCTGGATTCCAGTAATCCGTTCATATGCCAAATTCACCAGAAGCGTAACTCCCTCCCCATCGGTAATATACACACCATCATGGAGAGAATTAATAATCGTAAGAAAAAAATTACTAGAAAGAATATCCTTGTAGTTTTCCGCTAACAAATCGATAGGAAAACCGCAATCCTCAAGCTCAATCAAATAATTTTTGCAATCGACAACATCGGTCATATAACGCTCAATCTTCTCCGTCAAATCTCCTTTTTGAATCGCATACTGCAAGCTACCTATTGTAAAATAACCGATAAATGTCCCAGCCTCATCAACAACGTCTAACACATCCGCCCGAGCTCTATTAAAATAGGGAATCACTTCTTCGATTGTACGGTTTCTTTTTACATTCATCACTGATTATTCCTTTCGTAAAAAACTAGTAAAATGTTTTAAAAGTATAGCATATAAGATCGAAGAGGTAAGGGTGAAGGGCACTGGAAATAGTTTGCAAAAAAAGACCTTGAATTATATCAATATTCAGAGGTTTATAATAATTGATTGGGATCTTGGGGGAAATTGTCATATGTATCGGGTAGCGCTACCTCTGTTTCATTGAATCCTTCTAATCTTTCTTTTTGTTGGCCCACCAGTTCTTAATTCGTATCATCTAGGGGATTGTGCCGTATCGCATGGCGCTATAAGCGCTTCAATGTCGGATTGAATAAAGATACGCCGATTGTTAACTTTAAAAATGCATATCCATTTCACCAAAGCTTGGCCTTACTTTTGAACCGGTTGTTTTTATGACAACGATACTTTTTTTCAAAGGCGGGCTCGCTTCGCTCCCCATTCTCAATATTCATCAATGTCTTTTGTCTCCTCCTGCCCTTGTCTTAATTCATAATAATTATTTCACGGGAAATACACGATACGACAAATTTCTTTTTTTACACACAAAAATGAAAAAGTGAGTCAGATGGTACTCTCCACCTGCTCTCACTTTATTTCCTGCTATTCCCCTATTTCCCCACTACCTTATATCGACAAGATTAGGGTGATGCCAGGTACCAATACTAAGCAGCTTGCTCAGTAGCTTTCTGCTTTCGGCGATACACGATCTTGGATAATAACACGCTACACTCATATAGAAAAAGCAATGGGATAATCACTAGAATATCGGATAGAAAATCCGGTGGAGTAATTAACACCGACGTCACAATCAAGGCAAAATAAGCATATTTTCTAAACTTTTGTAAGCGGTAAGGGTTTAATATCCCTATACTTGTCAAAAACATAATAACCACTGGAAGTTCAAATAAAATCCCGAACGGAAGGGTCATATTAATCAAAAAACGGAAATATTTCTCTGCCGTAAAAAAGTCCATAAACATATCTTGTGACAATGAGAGAAGAAAGTTTAAGACAATTGGAAAAATGAGAAAGTATCCAAAGCAAATTCCCAGGATAAAAAGGATAAACAAAGCTGGTATATAAGCTAACGTCACTTTTTGCTCATTTTTATGTAGTGCCGGTCGGACAAACAGCCATATTTGATGAGCTGCAATAGGTATTGTACCTGCAAGGGCAATCACACTAGATAATACTAAATAAACCCATAAAATATCACTAGGACCTAAAATGGCCAACTTTATTGATAAGTCCTTAATTAGCCAGTTATAGATACTTTGTACATAAACAAAAGATAAAATAAAAAACACGATAAAAATACCAAGTGTAAGTATCAGACGTTTACGCAATTCCTCCAAATGACCAATAAGATCCATACCTTTTTTTTCCACTATAAACACCTCTTATAAAAAAAGAAGATGCAAGTTACATGAGCTACTCACATCTTACTAGATTTAGTTATTACATTGCTTTTTCATCTTTAGCGTTTAATTGCTTTGATTCTGGCTCTTCATCTGAAACTAATTCTCGTGTAGATTTTTTAAATTCCTTTAATGTTGACCCTACTGCACGACCGAGTTCTGGCAATTTTGAAGGGCCGAAAATGATTAATGCAATAACAAGAACCAAGATTAAACCGGGAATCCCTATATTTTGTAGCATAACGTTGACCTCCTATTCATATGACCGTTTTAAGTCGTAGCTCTTTGTGCGGAAAACAATTAAACAATTTATAATCGGCTTTCTGACAACAAACCTGGCATTTGTAATCTCCGAACCCTTTTTCCTCATTAGATAGTAAATGAATGTGTGGAAGGTGAATGACCTTTAAGCCTTCCTTCACATGTTTAGTACATACAATGATCATTCATAATGCTCCCTTCCACTCCTAGTCATTGGGTAATATTACTTAAAACTACCACCTTGAACCGCGACTAAACACGATCGACCAAAACTTTGCCCCGGATACGGATTCCATGTATCTGGATGCTGAACGTCTAGAAATAGTGTCGTTTCATCAGGTGTTAACCATGGTCCCGTTACTTCGCAGCCTTTTGGACCTGATGCAAATTGTTGTGGAATCCCGTAGTTTTTCCCATCTGTTGGGATCATGAACACACCACAGTTTTTATAAGCCGCATATACATTGTCTTCTGTAGCACCATAATCTTCTACAACCCAAAGGTTCCCTTTGCTGTCAAAGTGAAGGTTATCTGGACAAGTAATACCGCTTTTCTTTCCTCCAGCAACAAAAACTTCAAACGTAAATGAATCACTACCATGGTCACCATTATTTGGTGCGAATCGAACAATTTGACCATGGAAATTTCCGTGACTTGAATTATTCGTCAATGCTAAGAAGACTGTACCATCATGTGGATGAATTTCGACATCTTCAGGACGATCTAGTAATGTACCTCCGACCACACGACCTGCTGCACGTGCATTTGTTAAGACATCAGCTTGGTCAGCAAATTCTTTCTGAAGAGCGGAATTGGATGCATAATCAAGCGCAACCCATTGTTGCTTGCTAAGGTTAGCAACGTACAAAGTTCCTTCTTCTAAAATATCGAAATTCGCATCACGGTTAGCCGGATTGAATTGTTTCTTACTAATAAACTTATAAAAGCACTCATCACGGCTATCATCGCCCATATAAACGACAACTCTGCCGTCTTCTGTTAAGCCCATTGCTGTGTTTTCGTGAGCGAAGCGACCTAATGCTGTATGTTTACGAACAGGCTTTGAGGCATCAAACGGATCGACTTCGACAACCCAACCGTAATGCTCTTCCGTAAAATTAGGCCAGCCATATGAACTCGCATATCCTGTATTTTCCTCACACGATAACGCCGTATTCCATAATGTGCGTCCTCCACTACAGTTACCAAGTGACCCTTCAACTGTTTTGGCACCTTTCACAGCATTGCTTCCACGAGCTGGACCTGTTAATTCGATCTTCGTTGTCCCATCTACACGACGGTTATATGTATCATCCTTTACGAGCTTCCATTTTCCTTTTTCTTTTTTCACTCGAATAACGGAACCACCAACTGCTTCTTTTTCCATTGCTAGTAACTCAGGATATTTATGTAGATCTTTTTTATCAAATGTAGATGCATTCATTCCTAGCATCTCCATGTAGTTCCCTGGTTCTGGAAATTCATGATTTACCCAAATGAGTCCCTCTTCTGAATTGTTGCCACCTTCTAAACTATTGATTGGAAAGTAAACGGTAAGATCGGCTGCATCCCCGAAAATTTCACCTTTTGAGTTAATTTCATCTCCATACGAAGCGACAATGTTATATTTATAGCCATTTGGCAAAACCAAATCATTTTCCCAAGTACGTTCAACAGGTTTAAAAGGAACGGTAAGTGGTTTCCCGCCACCCTTAGCTTGTCCATCCATTAAGTGATCTGCTGTCATAGCACTTGCTTTATTTGTTATCGCATCAATTCCTGTTGATGCTGCAACTAATGCCGCAGTACCGCTTCCCATGTACGTTAAAAATTTACGTCGACTAAATTCATTAGACAATATGAACACCCCAACTTTTGTTTTTCGATTACAAGATTCATCTTACGGGATAATTATTAATCTACTGTTGAGGAATCATTGGATTATTGTAAAAATAATGTAAATGTGGGTTTTAATACATTAGCGTAAAAATGGCTTAAGTAGTTGGCTTTCGAACAGCCCGTCTTGTTAAATTCTTGCATCCGTTGAAGAGCACATCATCTTGGTTTAGCTAATTTTAGCACTTTTATTTGTTTGTAATCTTTCCTCTCTAGAAGTTAAATAAATAGCAATAAATATAAGGCAAATCCCTATAAAGTGGTAGTATAGAAATGATTCTTTCAAAAAGAAATAAGATAGAATGACTGTACTGATTGGCAAAACGCTAGTTAATACACCTACCGTTGTTGCAGGCAGCTTTTCAATTCCTTGATACATAAGTAGAAAAGCCAAAACTGTAACGACAATACCAAAGTAAGAGATAAGTATCCAATCATTAACAGAACCGAAAGAATAATTAGAAGTAGTAAATTCATATATAGCCATCGGTAAAAAGAGCAATACACCAATAACTGATACAGCAGTCGAAATGGCTAGTGGACTTACCTTCTTAGAAACAGACTTTCCTAAAATGATAAACAAAGCTTCTCCCATTACCGCTCCCAATATAAGCAAATTCCCCAGAATCTCAAGAGGACCAACTCTCATTTCAGTAAGAACTCCAGCAATGTTAAGGATCAAAATTCCTAAAATAGCAATTAAGATACCTATCACCTTATTCCTTGTAAGTTTTTCCTTTATGATAAAAAATGCAAGAAGTGCAACTATTGCTGGTAATGTGCTAGTAATAATCCCCGCTTCCATTGCTGTTGTTAATTTTAATCCGTACAACATAAAGATACTAAATAAAAATACACCTGTTAAAGATTGAAAGAAGAGGATAGCGGTATCTTTTTTACTGAGTGATGGAATTCCTTCTTTTCTAATCAATAATGGTACTAATATAATAGATGCAACTAAAAATCGTAACTCTGATGCTATAAATATAGGAATATTCTGTACCATTATTTTTCCTGCTACGACCGAGCTGCCTACAATGACCATTGCACCAATAACTTTAAGGTAAGCTGAGACCTTCTCATTCATATAACCAACTCCTATTCTTAAATGTTCTATGCTGTTCTTACTATTAATTGTAAAATTAACATTAGGAATTGGTTTATTGTAGTGCCAATTTATTACTATTTTTGAAACCAATATCGAAAGTTTAGGTGATATACAATGGTCTGGATTGAAATTAGTAAAACATCGGAAATCCCTATCATCCAACAAGTATATGTGAAAATTAGAGAACAAATTTTATTAGGAGAACTTCATGAGGGAGAGCGACTCCCATCTAGTCGCGAATTAGCTGAAACATTAAATGTATCTCGTAGTGTCATTCTTGAAGCTTATGACCAGTTAATTGCCGAAGGATATCTTAAATCTAAACAGGGTTCTGGAACCTTTGTAGAATCAGGTGCATTATTAGAAGGTTTTCCTACATTTAAGGAGACTTTTGCACCTGTAAAACCTTTTTATTCTATTACTAATAATAAAGATAGTTTGATTGACTTCCGTTCAGGTGTTCCTTGCTTAGAGATGTTTCCAAGAAAAAAGTGGGCAAGAATAGCTAAAGATGTTTATGAAAATATCGACACTTCATTACTTGGGTATAGTTCACCTGAAGGAAGTGAAGAGCTACGTAACACGTTATCTAACTATCTCTATAAGACGAGAGGAATTAAGTGCCTCTCTAGTCAAATTGTCATTACCTCTGGGGCAACACAAGCATTTACAATTTTGACAAATCTTTTGCTAAAGTCAGGTTCAAAAGTTATGATTGAAGACCCTGTAACTAAAGAGATTCCTGAGATTTTTATGGAAAGAGGTGCTAGCATACATCCTATTCCTGTCGATGAATACGGAATGAAAACAGAACTTTTGTCACAAGAAAGACAACCTAGTCTTGTTTTCGTTACCCCCTCTCATCAATTTCCTTTAGGGGGGACATTACCTATTCAAAGACGTATTCAACTTATTCAGTTTGCTAAAAAAACCAATAGCTATATAGTAGAGGATGATTATGATAGCGAATTTCGCTATTCTGGTCCACCTGTAAGTTCGATACAAGGGTTATTTCCTGACAGAGTCATATATATTGGTACCTTTAGTAAAATTCTATCGCCGAGCCTACGACTTGGTTATTTGGTTTTGCCCAATTCTTTAGTCGAGAAAGTGAAAACACTTAAAAGATATACAGATTACCACTCTCCAACTATTGAACAGGTTATTTTAGCTCGCTTTATTAAAGACGGACACTTAGAGAAACATATAGTGAAAATGAGAAAATTGTATAAAATACAGAGAGATTGTTTAATAAAGTCATTGAAGGAAGAATTTAAAGAGCGAGTAAAAGTATCTGGGACTTCGACAGGTCTTCACTTAATAGCAGAATTTAATAATATTAGTTTTTCCAAAAAGATTTTAGACGAAATAAAAAATAATGGGGTTAACATCTATCCAGTAGAAAAACATACATTAGTTAAAGGACATCACAATAATAAACTTATTTTTGGTTATGGAAATCTAACAGAAAAGGAAATAGAAGCAGGAGTTAGACGATTAAAAAAAATAATAGTTTAGAGTAGAGTATATAAATTTACTCTGCTCTTCTACATACAACAATACTAAGTAATGCCTTTTTTAATAGTAATATCTTCTTTAACAGATATAATCTCTTTTTTACGTCTTGAAAGAGCAATTGATCCGGCTATAATAAGTAGACCGCCTAAGAGTGAAGCGATAGTTAACGTCTCTCCCCAAATAATGAACCCCCACAAGCGCCTACAATGTATAGGAGCTATAACTAAAAGGATTAATTAATAACACTGCCCCGATAACAAAAAATGGAAATACTATTATTATGTTTTTACTGACTTTTTCTTTCAAAAAGATAGCAGATAACAAGATGGCAAAGAAAGGAAACTATAGAAAGTAAGTACCTTAATGATGTAGAAAAAGGTAACAAAGAAAATATTGATGATTATCTCTATTTTCATCATCTTCAAAGGTTAAACTTAAATAGAGGTTGTCCCAAAAGGTCGCTTTTTGACTTTTGAGACAACCTCGAAGCAATTAGCGGAGCTTCTGCTTTTTTTCAAGCCCTTTATGACTGGGTTTCTCATAAAGCGTACAACGTGTGAAGCCATTGCCACTCTTTTTATGGCTTTTGAGACAGCCCCTGCTTAGCATCCCTCTTACGATGTCACTCTTTCTTTACTAGCTACGAAATGCAACGGATTTTGAACGTGTCCAAATTCAGATGCATGTGGGCGGTCGTCATCATCTTTGTAGCCATAATCAATCATTCTGTTACGGTTTAAGCATAGTTTCGTATAAGATGGTTTCAGCAAATCAAATAGATCGAACCTTTCCGTAAGTTCTGGAAAACGGCTTTGGTAAGCGAGTATCGTATCTCTTAGTAAAAGCCAAAATCTTTCCTCATCATACTCATAATACGTATCCAAAATATCAGCTAAGTAACGGAAATGGCAGACAAAAAGCCCCGTGAAAATAAATTGACATAACCCTTCTGCCCCTTCACTGCGAAGAATAGGCTTTAATTCCTCCGGTAACTGTTGTAGTTCAGGAAGTGGCTCGTCACTCACATTGACATCATCCACAAAGTCTTTCATCGCTAAACGATGCGGGACATAATCCTTTAACACTAATACGGTATTTTGTCCGTGCGGTGAAAACACCGTTCCATATTGATAAAGATAGTGCAGTAGCGGCGGCAATGTTACGCTAAATAGCTTTTCTATCCACTCATCAACCGATAATTTTGATCTTTCAATTAATGATGCTACAAATGGCTTGCCAGCGTTGTCTACATAAAGCAAAGATGCCAATGTGATCGGTTGTTCTCCTTCTTCTAAAAAGGAGTAGATGCTCTCACGCCAAATACTCCCTAGCATTTCAAGACATTGATAAGGTGCTCCGACAAGATTTGAATAATATGGGTGATCATAGTTTACACTCGCCACTTCTCCAGGCAAGATCAATCGGCATTCATCGCGTAAGAAAGAGTCCTGATCACGGATGCTGTGAATATATTCGGTGATGATTGGTGCGACAACGGTTCGTTCCCCAGGGAGACCACGGTATACTAACGTATTTAAAATACTCATTGGTAATTTAACGTGATGTTTGCCTTTGTCACTTGTATTCACGAACGTCCGAATCGACTGCTGCGGAAGATACTCATCTTCGCCCTCCCCAAGAGGAATGATTCGTTTTTGAGCGATATCCTCTGGAAAATACTGAATGATGGTATTATTCCATTGCCATTCATGGATTGGTAGGAAAATGTAATCTACAGATTCTACCCCTTTACTCTTTAAGAGTTCCATGAAATACTCAAACCTTTCCTTCCCTAACTCTTCTTGAAGTAACGTTTCATAATCGACTGTTGAAACAGAATGAAAGGTAGCATAATCCTTATGAACGGCTACCCATGAAAGCTTCACTCGCTTTTTTTGTTCTGGTGAATAAGAGAGATAGTCTTGATAATCAAATCCAATTCGTCCCTTGTTGTATGTAATCCATGGATGTCCTTCCATCTCTCCCTCTAATTCTCCATAATCCATGTCGACTAACTCTTCAACACTTTGATTTTGCTTTTTCTGTAAAATATGGGCATCTGCCACTAAGGTGTTGTTATATTCTTTCATGAGATGTGCTGTTGTCAAAGGTTTCATTCCGACTGTCTGTTGAATATCTAAAAGAAATTGAATCGGTTTATTGCCTTTTTCCCATTGGCCATTTCGCAGGCAGCGGATTGTTTCTGAATCAATGCGATAGCTGTCCATTAATCGGCTTTTCCCTTCAAATTGATAGCGGACTTCTTGATCACCCATCCCTTCGTTAATGACAAGCTGATATACAGTACGATTTGCAGTTTCCTCAATAATCTCAGGATGGATAATCTCCTCGTACATAAATTCTGAGATCATTTTTGCTACTAAGTTTAGACTAACTTGATCCCAAATGGCTGGTTTCAATATTTCTTGTATATGGCTACTATTTTGCATGATTTCACTCTCCTATATTTTCATTATTTTTACGCAGCATCTGTTTTCTGAACGAGCGGCTTTCGATTGTTAAAAATCAGTAGGCGTGCTGTAATCAGTGTAAGCAAACAAATGACTCCAGCAAAAACGAAAGGCGTTGCTAAGTTATATGAACTAACTGACGTTGACGCGAGCAATGGCGCGACGAGCAAACCACCATTTTGAAACGATGATGCAATCGTATAATTAACATGTAACTGATTGGTACTATTATTAAATAGGTAAAGTTCGAGTGCAGATTGTGCAATCGCAAGAAAGAAACCGTAAAAAACTCTTCCAATACATAAGACAAGTAAACTACTAGTCATTCCTTGTAACATAAGACTTATAGCTAAGACGCCTAGAGCAAACGCAAAAACAAATGACAACCTCTCTGGCGAACAGATTTTTCGAATAGTTGGATAAGCAATGATCGCCATCACACTCGGAATCATAAATAAGATACTACTCTCCACGAACGAAAGCTGAAAATCAGTAATGGTATACGTTGCAAAGTAAGGACGGATCATATTATTTGCTGTATGAAAGGCAAAAATAACAAGGCCGATTGTCACTAAAAAGCGGAATTGCTTTTTTTCTGACTGAACCACATATTTAGTAGGTACCGTTTTTTTCCTTGATAATAGCTTTTTAAAGGTGACACAACAAATAAGCCAAATGACGACTTCTATTACAGCTAACCCGTAAAATAAGAGCAGCGGATCTTCAAGTTTGATGATCCATGCCCCTGATAACGTCCCTAAGATGATTGCTCCGTGAAAGAGTATATGGTACGTTCCAACAACCCGAGATCGTTTCCCCTCTCCGTTTAGCTCAATCAGCAAAGGATAAATGAGAAAAAAGCTGCTTTTTCCGATTAATAGTAAAACTGTAAACGATAAAAATTGCTGTACATCTTGTGCTGCTGCCATTCCAACTAACATGACAGCCGACATCCATTGTCCAACATACAATAAGTGCTTTACTTCAAAGTATTTAGAAATAAGCCCCCAAATCGGAACGGCAATGACAACCGTTAAACGAGCGATAAAAATGTAAAAAGCCGTATATCCCAAATCGGTAATTCCAAATACCTTATCGAAAAACTGAGGATAAAAAGGCGACAGTGCCACATCTGTATACACGAAATAGAAAATCAAGAAAAATAACACTGTCTGGGTCACTTTGAAAGAAGTCATTTATGAAACTCCAAATTGCTGAAACACATTACGCTTTGAAACAGGATATACGTCCCGATTCGCGAGTTGATTAATGATGATCGAATTCCGGTAAGCGCCCAGTCCCAAATCTGGTGCCCCGACTCCATGGGTATGCATTTCCCCATTTTGAATAAAAATTTTATTGGCAATATCTTCGTTAAGCGTAAGCTGATAATTTTCCTCTACGATATACCTGCCTTTTTCATCCCAGCGAATAAGCGAGTGCAGATCAGTTAGAAACTTCGGAATAGAATGTTGATAACCTGTAGCTGCTACGACAACCTCACTTTCATGTGTAAAGGTTTGCCCCTGCTCCCATTGGCTGCATCGCAACTGATACTTCGTATTTCCGCCTTTGTCAATTTCCTTCACATCTGCTACTTCTGTTTTCGCAAGCAAACGCACAGGAGGAGTCTTTCCTCCGACAGAATATTCATAGAGGGCATCATATATATCGGCAATCGTCGCAGCGCTAATTCCTTTATAAAGCAAGTCCTGTTTCGGTAGCTGCTCATCCTTTTTTTCCTGTGGTAATCGATAGAAATAATCGGTATAATCCGGTGAAAAATGCTCCAAACCAAGCTTTGAGTATTCCATTGGAAAGAAACCTTTTGACCGGGTAAACCAGTCCAATTGATAGTGATTCAAGTGCTGCTCCTTTAACAGTTCAAGAAAAACTTCGGCCGCAC
The DNA here is from genome assembly GCF_037027555.1 of Halalkalibacter kiskunsagensis. Classification (NCBI taxonomy): domain Bacteria; kingdom Bacillati; phylum Bacillota; class Bacilli; order Caryophanales; family Bacillaceae; genus Halalkalibacter; species Halalkalibacter kiskunsagensis. The sequence continues at coordinate 20,925 of NZ_JAXBLX010000046.1, forward strand.
TTTGCCCTGAACCGACAACCGTAATGGACTCTGCCTGACGTAATCGCTCGCGATTTTGTAAAAATTCAGCTGAATGAAACAGATTTTCTCTTGCGTGACCAGACATGCTATCTGGAATAGAAGGAGTACTGCCAATCCCAATTGCGAGATGACGAGAATAATAGTAGTGGACTTCGCCTGTTTCCATGTCCTCGGTTTCGACTTTAAAGTACCCGTTACGACTGTCTAGTTCGCCTTCAAACCAGCTCACTTCAGAGAAATCCGTTTGCCACTGAATCGTTGTCACTTTTTTGCCAAAGCAGCAGTTTGTCACCTCTTCTGAAACCCACTTGCAATAATGGTTGTACTCCCTTCTTGGAATGTGAAACCGTTCAAGAAAATAGAACTTATACAACCGTTCGTGCTCATGTAAATAATTGAGAAAACTGAACCGGCTCTTCGGATTAGCCATCGTGACAATATCCGCGAAAAACGGGACTTGCAGGGTCGTTTCCTCAATAAGAAGCCCCCCATGCCACTCAAAATGAGGCTTCTGTTCAAAAAATAGCGACTTTACTTCCGTGCTCTCTTCCGTTAACGCCGCTAAGCCGAGATTAAAAGGACCAATCCCAACACCAATGACATCATACATGCTGTTGTTCACTGAAGTTGACATCCTTCCACCTCCTAAAAAAGCTTGTACGCTCACAAAACATCAGCAATCCTCGTTTGTCAGGCAGCTCGATTTCCTTTTGTGGTTCAAATCCGCATTTTTCAAAAATATGAATCATCTTTTCATTACGAATATCCGGCTCAGCGACAATTTTACTCGTCGCCTTATGCTGAAACAAAAAGGCCGTCATCGTCCGCAAGAATGGCAACGCTAATCCTTTCCCTAAAAACTTTTCAGGGCCAAAAAACAGGTGAATCCCTTGGTCTTCATCGTCAACCTCATAGTAATCAGCAAGAATATCATCTTTGGCCCAGTAGCATTCCCAATAGCTCATCGGTTCACCGTTGACATAACCAATATACAAAGTCTGATGACGATCATCTAATAACTTTTGCAAATGCGCCTTATAGTCAGGAAGAGAAAAGTTTTGCTTCCAAAATGGAATGACATGAGCCTGATGATGCCAATGATGTAAACGCTCCAGATCTTCCTCTAGCTTGACTTGTCGGAATGAGATCTCATATCCAGTCTCTTCATCAATAAGCTTCACTCGTAACCAACTCCTTGCTTGCTAAAGGATTATCGATATCAACGTACACCGATTGCGTTTCAAGTGAACCCGTCAGCTCATCCATGTCATGAAAACGAGTTAGTAAGTTTGCCTTGCACGGAAGCTTTTCATAGGTTAGTAAGCTCGTAATAAGCTGCGATGAACTTTCCGCTGGGATTTCAATTTGTTCTAATACTTTCTTGATCTCCACGAGTAGCTTCCTTTCATTAATGAGGTTGCCTACACCAAACGCGTTTACTAAGCCCAGCAAATGATTATAATAAAAATAGTAGCGTAACCGCTCATCGGCAATCTCATCTGAACAAACGGTGTTACTTTTCTCGCTAATCCCTGGTAACAGTTGATTAAGCTGCTCATGATAAGACTCGCAAAAATAGTAACCTTGATTATCTCGATAGAAGAACCGATCAGGATACCCGTCTTGTAACTGAATCACACTATTTTGTTGATGTGCCTCAAGCGCAATCCCATAGGTGAAGTAAAGCCACATAATCGGCTTCAATGATCGATCGAGGTAGCGACGGAACCAATCGACGCTTACTTCTTCCGTTGATCGCCCTTCCTTTTCCGCTAATTGTTTAATGATTTCTGCTAATCTTGACGTCTGTCCATCAATCGAGTCCTGACATAGCGCAGCAATTGGAGTAGCATTCTGTCCATGATGTAAGAAAAATGGGTTTTCCCTTAAAATCACCTCAAAGCCTGATTCTTGTTCCCCCTCAATGTTTACAGTCATAAAAGCGGGATCACATATAAGTTCGAAATTGGGGTGAGCGTTTCTCAAATCCTCACCGATCTTTCCATCAAGCAATCTCTTCACCTCTACCCCTCTTTCAAGCTCCATGTTCTTATTAACACGAACAGAATTTGTGATTTTCACGTTTAACGAAAACTTCAACATATACGTTTCTTCTGGATGATACACGGTCCGAACAGATGAAGTCGGATAAAAAGCACGTCCCACTTTTCCAACATTCTCAATTAATCCTTGCTCGATCAACGTTTGAACCTTTGGTTTCCGCATGAGAAATTCAGCCTGCCACGGGTGAGTCGGCAGTAAGGCATACTCATCTGCTTGACAATACTTTCTTTTGAATTCACTTGTTACGTGAGGATCTTCTAGTAATCGTTCTTTTACAAGCTGAATGGCTGTATCTTCTAAGGCTGATCCATGCTTAATGATTGACGTATGAACACGGAAATAATGTAATTTGAACTGTCCTTTCAGCTCTGGTGAATAAGTAGGAGCATCCTTATCGGATATGCCCTGACGGCTCTTCGGTGTTGGGTGTAATAAGTGACCAAATAGTAATGCTTGCTCTGCTTCAATGAAACTCATATCAGGATCATAGAGACGATCTTGATCGCGCGCTTGAATAAATTGTTCGATATTTTGGCAACTTAAAATGACTCGCATCAGCAATTCGTCTTGATTTTCACTATCTGCATCCCCTGCTTTCACATTCAACTCTCTGATGATTAATCTTGTTAGCTTTACATAATCAAGTTCAACCAGTTGATTGCTGTCAAATGAAAGAGAATAGTAGATTGGAAAAGAAAAAATATGTCGCCCTGTAATCGACCAATATTTTAGTGGAATATACAAGTGAGTTCCTTGGGTTGGTAATTCGCAATCAATGATTTGTTTTACTTCCTGACGATCTACTAGTCTGCTAGTTAAGGCATGAGTTGCATTCTTCATTTCGATCAGCTTATAATTTTCTGTTTCTCTTATATAGCAATTTAAGAAGCTTTGCATCGTTGCTTGTTCGGCAATCTGTTTATAATTCATTTCATCCATCCTCTCCTATATATGAGCTTCTATTTGAACCAAATGTTTCATTTGGCTTACGATCGATTGAATATCCTCTATCGTTGTACGAGGATTTAACAGCGTTAATTTCAAGTAAACAGATTTATTAACTCGGGTTCGTGCCAAAACGGAGTGTCCTTGTTCCAAAAGTTTGGTACGAATCAATCCGTTTAATCGATTCAGCCATTCCGAATCGTTTGATCTCTCGATTCCTTGAGGTCGGTACCGAAAAACAACGGCATTGATTTCAGGTTCGTTCAATAGCTCAAAATCAGGTTCCTCTTCAATCACCGTTGCCGTGTCTCGAGCTAGACTGATCGTATAATCAATCATGTCAGCAAACGTTTTTCGACCAAGAGCATGGAAAGAGACAAACAGCTTTAATGCATCAAAGCGTCTCGTCGTTTGAATCGACTTCGTTACTAAGTTTGGAATGCCAGTCTCCTCATCGTCCTCAGGGTTTAAATAATCCGCATTTAGTTTGATAAAATCAAAGTTCGATCGGTCCTTTACGAGAAAAGCGCCGCAACTTATCGGTTGATAAAATAACTTGTGAAAATCGACGGTTAGCGAGTCAGCGAGATCAATTCCGGTTAGTTTATGTTTGTGACGCTCACTGAGCATAAGTGCACCTCCATAAGCAGCATCAACGTGAAACCACATTTGATAGTGATTAGCTCGTTTGGCTACCTCAGCTAGAGGATCGATACTGCCGAAGTCTGTTGTGCCTGCTGTTGCCACGATGGCAAATGGGAGTAAGCCCTGTTCGGTTGCTTCTTTTACACAACGATCTAAATCGTTTACGCACATTCGATGCTCGCTATCAGTCTCCACGGAAATGACGGCCTGCTCCCCTAATCCAAGTAAAAAAGCAGACTGACGAACGGTAAAGTGTGCATCCTTGGAGCAGAAAATTCTTAGTTTACTAGCCTCTACCGGTAATCCGTCCTTTTGTGCATCCCAATTCAACTGTTTTTTTAAGTAGCGATCCCGAGCGAGAAGCAATCCCATGAAATTAGATTGTGTCCCCCCGCTTGTAAAGACACCGTCTGCTCGGTTGCTTTTTAAATATAGATTACTTAACCAGCGAACCATTTTTTCTTCAACAACTGTAGCCGAGGCACTTTGATCCCATGAATCCATTGATTGATTCGTTCCACTGATCATCACTTCAGCAGCAAGAGCAGCACTTAAAGGCGGACAATGAAGATGGGCAAGGCATGTTGGGTTAGAGACAACAATCGAATGCTTCAAGATTATTTCCCCAATGTTTTTGAATAACGTTTCAACGGATGATTCATTCTCAGGTAAAATTTCATTAAACGTTTGATTAAAAAGCTTCGTGAAATCTTCATGCGGCAAGCCACTGTATGGCTTGTCATTACTAGAAAACTGATCAACGAAACCCTCTTGCGCCCACTTCATTGCTTTAGCATAGTAGTCGATGCTTTCCTCTTTGCTATGTAAAAAGAAACGATCAAACCTTTGTTTCGTTATTGATTGTTCCCCAGCCCTTTCTAATAGACCTACTTGATTCATTGCCATCCTTACACCTCCTGAGTTAAGCGCCCTTTCATTGACGCTTCCGCTTGCTTAACGGCTTCTAAAAAGATTTCACTAACGGTATCGATTTCTTCAGCTGTAATGATCAAAGGTGGCAAGAAGCGAACGACACTACTATGACGACCACCAAGCTCAATAATTAATCCACGCTTGAAACACTCTTGCTGGATGCGATTCGCTAATTCCGGATGAGCTGGCTCATTTTGTCCTAGTTTGTTTAAAGCATGTTGTTTATCAACAATTTCAACCCCGATCATCAGCCCACGGCCTCTTACTTCCCCAATGCAATGTGTTTGCGCTTGAATATCATGTAACTGTGACAGTAAACGAGAACCGATTTCTTCTGCATGCGCGGCTAAACCATTTTCTTTCACAAATTTAATCGTTGCTGTTCCGGCTGCAAAGGCCATCTGATTGCCACGGAACGTTCCAGCATGTGCACCAGGGTTCCACTTATCTAAATCTTCATGATAGACGACAACAGCTAAAGGAAGCGAACCGCCAATTGCTTTTGAGAGAACGACTACATCTGGTGTAATTCCTGCATGCTCGAATGCAAATAACTTTCCTGTTCTTCCTAAGCCTGTTTGAATTTCATCGATAATAAGAGGGATCCCTTTTGCCTTTGTCATTCTTCTTATTTCCCGCACCCAACTATCTGGTGCTGGAATCGCTCCACCTTCGCCTTGAACAATTTCCATAATCATTCCTGCTGGAGGAACAATGCCGCCCTCAGGATCATGTAAAAGCTGTTCAATATACGTTTGACCTATTTCTACCCCTTCCTTTCCACCGATGCCAAACGGGCAGCGATAATCATATGGAAACGGCAGAAAATGTACATCAGGCATTAAACCAGGGATCTGTTTCTTCGGTCCCAAATTCCCCATCAAGCTAAGAGAACCATGGGTCATTCCGTGATAACCACCTTGAAAAGCCAACATGCTTCTATTGCCCGTTGCCGTTTTCACTAACTTCAAGGCTGCTTCTACAGCATCTGACCCAGATGGACCACAAAATTGGATTCGAGCATTTTTAGCAAATTTTTCTGGCAAACTAGTAAACAATTCTTCCACAAACTCTTCTTTTACCGGTGTTGTTAAATCTAATGTATGTAATGGCAGCTTATCATCCAACACTCTCTTAATCGCTTCTATGACAACAGGATGATTGTGTCCTAGCGCTAATGTTCCAGCACCACCTAAGCAGTCGATAAACACTTTCCCTTCCACATCTTTTACGTAAATTCCATTTGCTTCACGAATTGCAATTGGAATACGACGTGGATAAGAACGAGCATTTGACTCACGCTTAGCTTGGGAATCAAGATATTGTTCATTTTTCAAATTGCCCTGCATTTGGATCCCCACTTTCTTGTTTAAAAATCTTATCTCAAATCACTTTGCGGCTTTTAGCAACAAAACGATCGATACTGATAATCAATATCATTTAATTACCACTGTATGCATCTTATTAAAAGTGATAATCATTGTCAATTGTATATTTGAAATTTAGTCTTTTCGTCCTGTTTGATATTCTTATGCCCCTTACGGACTCTAAAAAAGCTATGTTATGATTAAATTAGTACTTAATTTAGAAAGAAATTGCTCTATTTTAGATATGGAATTATTGATAAATGGTGGTTTTTGCCAGTATTCGAACAGTCCTTATAGATTAAAGCTAATGAAAATGAAAATGAATCATCTATTAAAATACCCCAATATAAAAATAAAAAAGACCAAGTGCGGTTAACACTCGGTCTATGTACCTATGTCGCTTAAAGAGCTGCTGACAATATATTAAATAAATTATCAAAGAGAAAGTAACCTCCTTCCTACCCTTTGATCGGGCGCTGAATGGTTACTTTTATCTTGTTCTTTGAGGAGCAGAACCAGAGTACTAGTCCATTGCATCCACTTTAAGTAACTACTATGTCAGATAAGTAAGAAGATCTTTCCTGTTTTAGCCACGTTCACATCGAACCAGAACTTTCAAATGGATTTAAGTCTTCTTCTTGTACTCAAGCAACCGTTTGTATTATGAAAAAAACTTGTGGTGAAAATTCTCAGCACAAGTGTTTAGTACTTTTATTTATTAATTATTTGTTTTCGTTCTTCCATCTGTGGTGGCTCTTCCATCCAACCATTTTTAATCATTATTTTTGCACCTTTATGGGCATATTCAAAGGTATCTTTCATAAAAATAAACATTTTTGCCGGTAAATCATTTCGCAAACTAAAAGCAGTTCCTAATGAGCTGCCCCCCAAAGCGAAACTACAAAAAAGACTTGTGCAATACATCATCAATTTATCAGAAAATGGGGCCACCGTTGAACGGGTTGCATGCCCCCCCGATGGTTCAGGGGTTGGTACACCACTTTGTAGTAAGGTTTCGCTTAATTCCTTTACAATACTTTTAGCAAGTTCTGCTCCTTCATTAAAGAAGCTTTTTACTTCTCTTTTGTTTGCACATTGAGCAAAACCTGTAATCATCTGCATCCCAACAATATTTGTTTCATTTGTATGATGAAGATGAGCAACTTCTACCGTATTTAATGTCCTCTTTTCACTAAATGGATTAATGGCAAGTCCGCCTAAATAGTTTGTATCTTTAATAAACTCAACCGATTGTGGCATTGAAACATATGGTGACCTAGGAATCATCCCTTTTTCAAGCAAATATTGAGTACAAAGATTGTAATATTTTTGAGTAATGGCAGTAAGTTCAGTAAAAATCATTACAATATCTTCTCGGTATGCCATCGTTATATTTAATGAATGCAATGCCATACTAATTTCTTTTAGTAGACGAACAAACATTATGTCGAAACCATTATCATATAACTTTGGCACATCTTTGTTAACGTCTTGAGATGTATACCCAACTGGTATTGCAGCACCCTCATTTTGTAATGTTTCTGTTATCTTACTAACACAAAGGTCAATTTCTTCATATAAATTTGTCATAATACCCTTGGCTTTTTCGTCATCGGCTTTCTCTATAAAATATTCTAACATTCGTAAAATCATTGTTTTTTGTTGATATGTAAGCCATAACGTACCTAGTTCTGATGATGTAATTGCAGGTTTCTCAGGCATAAAACGTTCCTCCCTAAAGTTACTTTACTTTAGTTTGACCTCGTTATCTGTAACTATTCTGTTTTTTTCTATTAATAACAACAGGACCATGTTTCATATCGCCTAGCGATCGAAATATAAAAAAAGAGCTGATTACCCTTTTCATGATAAATAGTCATATGTATCGGGTAGCGCTATAAGTGTTTCGTTGAACCTGCTCTCCTTTCTCTATATCGATACACAAGAACTTCAGCTGTGACGTCTAGAAGCTTCCCCGTATCGCGTGACGATATAGGCACTTCGGTGTCAGTTTAAACAAAGATACACCGCCGCTCACTTTTTAAAAACTCATAGCCATTTTGCTCAAAATTTTGGACATACTTTCCAAACTTTTGTTTTCATAACCGACGATCCTTTTTATTTATGATCGTTTTCACCGGCATGCTTAGACCCCAATTTACGAATCCGTCAATGTTTTTTTGTCGCTCCCCTTGTCATAGCTATCATCATTATTTCACGGGAAATACATGATACGACAAATTTCTTTTATTACCACACTTATGTAAAAGCGAGAGCAGATAGCAACTCGCTACCCGCTCTCACTTTATTTCCTTTTGTTAGTGTATCATCGCTTTATTTGTCACCATCTACTTCACCCCACTACAAGTATTAAATATGCTATTTATCATCTCAATATCAAAAATCCTGATACCCTTCTCTTCTTCCATAGGTATAGATAATGTATTTTCAAGTCACTATATATTTAGACAAATTTTCTCTTAAGTAACAAAAAAAAAGAGAGTCGGCAGCCTCCGCCAACTCTCCCTATCTATTATTGAAAAAACACTGTAAATGTAAGAGCAATTAAAGCAAAGATTCCTGGATTTTTAAGTTTCGAGTTTGTCATTTGGATTCCCTCCTGAAATGTTGATCTCTTTTTGTTGTCTTTATCATAACAAGCTTAAACAGGGTTGTCCGGACTTTTGTTAGGTAATGTTACATAAAACATATATTTCAAATGCGCCTTTAAAAATGTGCCTGGTCCTCACTGAGGTAAAGTCCGATATCAATACTTCCAAGACTCTGGCACAAGGACTTATTCTTAAAATCACAAAAAAATTATCATACTTATTTATTAGGTCTTATCCCTCTATGCGGCGATTATACTAATAGACAGGGCGGAGGTGATGAGGTGGAAAATTTTAAAGTTAGAATTGTTTTTGAGAAAAGCAATGCCGGAACTCTTGAAATAACAGGTGAAAGTAGAGAGCAAGTCCTTGATCAATTAACACGGTCAGACTGGTATATCTCAGAGGATAAGGAAACAGCAATTAACATGAGGTTGGTTACAAGCATTACAATTAGTCAAGCTGGTCGAGCAAAATCAACATCAATTAGAGGTTTTTGAATAAAGGTATCCGAAAGGGTTTTATTTATATTTTCTTCTTTTCCTTCAAATCATCTATCGTAGAAAAAGGGTATTTCATAAATTAGGGAGGTGCCTGGCACCTCCCATTAATTACCACTATCTTTTGTACCGCGGGTCAACCGTACAAGCATTCAAGAGTTTTTTTTTCCTTTAACTTTCACAAACCTATAGGCTAAATAAGCAATATAAATGGGTATTGCAATATAAATTAGATAAGGAAATTGTCCATAATATCCTTTTAACGTGACAAAAAATACCGCTCCAAGGAAGAGACTAACGATGATTCCATATTTAGGGAGAGGGAATTCTTTAAGGCTCGGAATTCTGATTTTGCTAACCATTAAAAAACACATTGCCGTGAAAATAACTGTTGTTACAATACTAGGTATTCTCCCCCCGAATAACGTTAATAACGCTAAAATTCCACCAGCAGCTGTAATAGGTACTCCAACAAAATAATTTAATGAAGATTTAGTAGGTGAAATGTTAAATCTAGCTAAACGATAAGCACCAAACAAAGGAAATAATCCCGCAACGACAAACCCTAATACCCCAAACTGATAAAAGTGTGTATAGTAAACTAAAAAGGAAGGGGCTACTCCAAACGTTACAATATCGGCCAATGAATCTAATTCTTTGCCGAAATTGCCTTCAACACCCAACATTCTTGCAAGTCTCCCATCGACACTGTCTAACATCATTCCAATTATAATTAAAATAGCTGCATTATTAAATTGTCCATTTGCTGCAAAACCAATTGATAAAAAACCACAATATAGATTTCCTAGTGTAATCATATTGGGTATAGTTTTAAAATATTTCATAATTTCCCTCGTTTCTTTATTTGTTACACGTACCTTTTTATGCTTAAAGAAGAATAGTTTCCTTTGGTACGAACCGCTTCACATTACACCCTCTCTTTTATTACTCCTAATCACTTTAATCTAGTTGGTACTCTGTAAGTGCGCGTTGAACCTGCTGGGCTTCATATGGTAAATTTCATTTCTTACCGTGATTGACTGAAGTCTGAAGTAGGTGTCCATCTAAAGTCTCCCCTTGCTTATCGTTATAGACTCTTTCTTCCTAAAACATTTAATTCCTTTTTTTAAATGTTTTCAGTTGCGAAATTGTAGTCGATTACGGAGTCAAAGTGTCTATGATGAATTCTATTTAGAAATTATGGATAGATCAAGTGAAGTAGTTGTTTTCCATTGTAATAAGCGTAGACATACAACCATGGCTCTGACTACTGTTAGCATCACTTATTCTCCGACTTGTAACAAAATTGTAACAGGAAACTCCCCTCCTTCGACAAGAATCGTGATAAAAAGAGGATTTACCACCCTTTTCCTAGAAAGAAAATGAACATATAATAGAATAGCCATGTAGATTATGAATTTTTAAAAATATTCATCTAGATACGATTGGTTCTAGCGTTTATTTAAACACGATCCCAATCATGAAAACGCCACCAAGGTACAAAAGATAGGAAGTAAGTATAATTCCTTTCATCTGAAACCAATTTAGCACAATGAACAATAGAATAGTGAGATCATGTATTATTTGTCAATGCCAGATGACCATTCTAAAAGCCAAAGTCTATATATTTTTATATCATAAAATATTTTATTAGATTGTTTTAGATACAATGAACTACTTACATAATTCAACAATCTAATTTCCAGTATGCGAGGCTGATAAACGATGTATGTATATGTAGATAACAGTAACAAAAAAGCAGAATTCATGACTCTATGGAGCCAAATAGCTAGAGAAAAGAAGTATCCAATAACTGAGCTTCGAGCTAACTCCGAAGCGTTTATTATCAAAAATAAAGAAGGCTTAAGTATAGGTACAATCGAATTCATTCGATGCGATAAAGATGTTTCCAATAGTAGCGATCTGATTAACATAACCAATGAAAAACGTATTGAAGAAAATTTGGAGCATTCTTATCAAATTAGGAAAATAGGGTTAAAAAGCGAGTTTACCAACACAAAAGTATTATACGATTTACTGAAACTAGCTATCACGTATGCTAAAAAAAATGGTGTGAAGTATTATGTTACTTATTTAGAGAAAAAGCATTATCACCTTTTAACTGAAAAGTATAAGCTTAGAATTGAGAGACTTGGTGAAAATTCATTTTTAGCAAAGAGCGAATGTGTACCTGTCCTTATTGATATTGAGGATACCATTTATAACACGCGTGGTTATCCCCTACATATTAAGTCAATCGCTTTAGTCGTACAGGGAACAAAAAAAGTTAAGTCATTGTTCGTTTGATTTTTGGAATTTGAGCAACTATAAAAGATTCGGGAGGTACCTGGTGCCTCCCGAATCTTTCTCTGCATTGAACTCACTACCGTGCTGGGGACAGGCCCCAACACTTTATAACGAGTTTCCTTTACTTATTTTAATTGTACACATAGAGGTAAAACCACTACATAACGATTCATACCTCTTCCCTGCAATCAGCCATCTCTTCGGTCAAGAAAACCTTCTAAATCTTGTTTGTTAAGCGGCTTACTAAACAAATAGCCTTGCATATGATAGCACTGATTCTGTAATAAAAACTCTTTTTGATATTCTTCCTCTACCCCTTCAGCGATAACTTGTAACCGGAGGCTACGTGCAAGGTTTATGATCGCTTCAGGAATTCCACAGTTGCTATAGTCTTCTCTAATATCTAGAATAAATGATCGGTCAATTTTGAGACAATCGATTGGTAGAGTTTTTAAGTAACTTAACGAAGAATACCCTGTTCCAAAATCGTCAATCGAAATCGAAATCCCATATTCTTGTAAATCCTGTAATGCTTTTATAGTTTCGTTCGAATTAAAAAGCAACGTGCTTTCTGTAATTTCGATTTCAAAGTTTTCCGGCGCTAAATGACAGTTGGATAACATTTGTTTCACCTGTTTGACTAAGGAAGCAGCGTCTTGAAATTGTTTGGCTGAAAAGTTAACCGCAAGATTTAACGGCACTACTCGCTTTTCATTCCATTTATTTACCTGGAAACAAGCTTCTTTCATCGCAATTTCCCACAAAGGATGGATGAGTCCTGTTTCCTCTGCAACGGAAATAAATATGTCTGGTGACACAAATCCGAGTTCCTCATCGGTCCATCTAAGCAATGCTTCTATCCCTGTCACTACATCAGTACGAGCATCTATTTTTGGTTGGTAATAGACTTCAATTTCTTCATTTTTAATGGCTTTTCTTAAACGTGTTTCGATACGAAGTTTCTTTTTCTTCTCTTTGCTTATTTCCTCATCATAGAGAAGCACTTTATTGCCGCCCTGTTTCTTCGCCGCATACATTGCTCCATCAGCGTATACCATAAGAGTATCTATGTTTTCCGTATGTTTTGGATACAAGCTTATACCACAGCTAGCACTTACCGTTACTTCATTTCCATCGATTAAATACGGCTGGTAGATGTTTGTAACAATTGTATCAGCAATTCCCTTAATTTCTTCTTCTTCAAGTTCGCTAAGTAAAATAACAAATTCATCCCCACCCTGTCTTGTAAGAACACTATTTCCAATCGTTAGACAGTTCTTTAACCGCTCAGAAATGAAATTGATTAATTGATCCCCTTTTGCATGCCCAAACGTGTCGTTAATGTCTTTGAATCGATCGATATCAATATACAATATAGCAACGGTCTCTCCTGTTTCTTTTGCACTGATCACTCGCTGCTCTAACTCTTCTTGAAAATACCTTCTGTTTAGTAACCCTGTGAGCGGATCATGATAAGCTTGAAATTGAATCACTTCCTGGCTCTGTTTTAAATCCGTCACATAGTTCTGCAATGATTTGGACAGGGCATTTACATTTTGAGCGAGGTGACCAAGTTCATCTTTTCGTTTTAAATCGATATTCCCCCCAAAATTCCCTTGAGCTATCTCGTTTACCTTTTCGACAATGTAACCGATCGGCCTTGTAATCGAACGGGAGAAAACAAAACTTGTGAGTAACACCATCACGATAAACGGGATCGCTAAAACGAGGTGCTGCAATAATTCTTTATCAAGCTCTTTCTGAATTAAGCTATAATCATAGGTTACCCCTATCACATAAGGATCCTGCGTGTCTGTATTAATCGGAACGAATGTCTTTGTAACCAATTCCCCATTTACTTCTTCCGTATATTTCTGTGTTTCCCCTGTTTTCACAGCGGTTTGAACCAATTGAGCATCGAATGGCTGGTTTCCATAATCATACGTTCCATACCAGATCGGTTGATCGGCTATGCGAATAAAGGTATTTCCGTTTTTATGACTTTTTTCTGTTTCTTGACCAAAGTTTTTCGGATTAATTACGGTCAGCTCAAGAACACCATCAAGCATCGTCCTGAAACGTTCCATAGCATTCCCTGGTCCAAAACGCTGTTCATATTCTAGTACCTGGTTATCACGAAAATAGGGATCGATCATATAATTCGTCGTTCCATCATAATAATACCCCCATTTATCGGTATGATTAGGATTACTCGAAGCTACTTCAATCGGACCTGACCAATAATTTGGTAGAGCTAACCCTTCTTCAACAGTAACAGGAGTTAAATCGAACAGCTGCTGAAATGCCTCATACCAAAATATCCATTCTTTTGTAGAAATATTAATTTGATGTGGATCAGAGGATTTCACCCCGATAATGTCATCGTCCGTTTCAGCGAATAAGGTAATATGAGAGACCATAAGCTCTTCAGCCAGCTCGACTAATTGTTCATTTGTTACGTCTTCATGTCTTGCAGGCAAGACGTTTCTGATCGCGATTGAAGCCGTTCTTAACTCTCTCGCCATAATATCTTCTACAAACTGAGTACCATTTTTGGAGGTTTCCACCTGATGAGATACTTCCTGGGTAATCAATTCTATTTCTCTTTCATTAAATTCTATAAGTTTCTCTTTCGATCGCATGTAGTGTAATGTACTATTTGCTATCAAAATACATAAGACTAATGAGGTAAAAATTAACGGGAGCTTCTTCTTTATTGACAAGGTGATACCTCCTCATACATTACAAGCTAGAACTAGAATATTATAGCACAATCTATGTCTCTATTAGCTTATAGCATCGTCATTGTTGTTAAAACATCATTTACCAATGGTACAAAAAAACCTTTTCGTTGGACAAGGATAGACGGTTCCTGTACTTGTCCAACGAAAAGGTTCATCTCTTCAACATTATCAATTGGGGAAATAGCTTACCTACCATACTGAAGGATAGGGGTTTCATGCTACACATGATTGAGTGTTTCTGGTAGAAAAAGTACAATGAAAGATTTGGAATTTCCATTTATTTATAACCTGAGATACGGGAATACTTACACTCGACAAATTCTAATCGGATGGTGCTTGGCACCACCCAATTAGTTGTAATCAAGCATGAATCTCAAATTTATACCCAACACCCCATACAGTCATCAAGACATCACAGCCAATTTGTTTAAATTTATTCCTTATTTTCTTTACATGAGCATCGACAATACGGATATCACCAAAAAAGTCGTATCCCCAAACATTTTCGAGTAACGTTTCACGCGTATAGACATTACCAGGAGTTTTCGCTAGGTGGACCAACAAATCAAATTCCTTTGGTCTAAGTGTGACTTTCTCCCCTTTAACGATTACTTCTCTCCGATCAACATCAATTTTGACCGCTCCATAATCATAGGTGAAGCTTTGTTCGTTTACTTTCTTTCTACTTGTAGAGTCAACTCTTCTAAAAATCGCCTTAATCCTGGCGACAAGTTCCCTTGGACTAAATGGTTTGATTATATAATCATCGGCCCCCAACTCTAACCCAAGAACTCGATCAAATTCATCACCACTTGCCGTTAACATTATGATTGGGACATTCGAAACTCTTCTAACCTCACGACAAACATCGTAACCATCCATTTCAGGCATCATGATATCTAAAATAATCAAATCTAGTTGTTTTTCTATTGCAAAATCTAACGCAGAACGGCCATTGTTCGCTTCCACCACGTTAAAATTTTGCTTTTTTAAATAATGGAGGAGAATCTCTCTAATATTATCGTCATCATCAGCTACCAGAACGTTAAGCATATAGAACCTCTCCTTTAATTCCTAGTATTCTTGCGGAATTGCATACAAGAAGCGTTTACACTTATACAACGTAGCACTAACGATTCGTTTGGGACAAGGGACATAAGTTTGATACTTAGTCCTAACTTCTTTCCAACTACTTACTGACTTAAGCCTCAAATAAGTGGTTTGCCCCTGAGAATAGGAACCCTTTATTATTACCTCTCTTACCTTTTCTTCAGTTTCTTGTTTCAATATAGTTCGTAGTATGCTGTTTTTTTAATATAAAAATTGTTTACAAGTGACTCATTATGGGAATTGTTTATTAATCCATAGGAAAGGGAGGACACTAAATCATGATAAGGACAATATTGATGATCATAGGAGCAATCGTAGTAATTAGTCTCCTTATTTCTATCCTGTAAAATATGAAAAAACAGGACAAAGAGCCACCTACATATCAGACAGAACTTTGAGTAAAAGTACCTCTTCTTTTGTATACGGATCACTAGGTTGGCTGATTTGTCTATAAGTATATTAGAGCTAAAAAAAAAGCGATTCATCCCACATCTAAAGAAGTGGGATGAATCGCCCTCAGTTCTATAATTTATAGATTTTTAAAATCAAATAATTAACGATCTTCTTAACCTATTTTAATAAAGATAGAAAGTTTGAGTAAGCCGTCTTAACTCTATCATAATAGCCAACTAGCTTATCAAAAGTACTTTCATGTTTTACAGTCGTATCCGTTTGTACGTCCGCATCAAGCCCAACTTCCGCATCTTCGGTTTCTTCTTCTGTTGCAACTTCATCGACTACTGGCTCTACTTCCTCCGTTCCTTCTTCTTCTTCTGGTGCAACTTCATCGATTATCGGCTCTACTTCTTCCGTTCCTTCTTCTTCTTCTGGTGCAATTTCATCGACTACTGGCTCTACTTCTTCCGTTCCTTCTTCTTCTGGTGCAACTTCATCGACTACTGGCTCTACTTCTTCCGTTCCTTCTTCTTCTGGTGCAACTTCATCGATTACTGGCTCTACTTCTTCCGTTCCTTCTTCTTCTGGTGCAACTTCATCGATTACTGGCTCTACTTCCTCCGTTCCTTCTTCTTCTTCTGTTACGAATTCATCGATTACTGGTTCTACTTCTTCCGTTCCTTCTTCTTCTGGTGCAAATTCATCGACTACTGGCTCTACTTCTTCCGCTCCTCCTTCTACTTCTGGTGCAATTTCATCGATTACTGGCTCTACTT
>NZ_JAXBLX010000047.1:0-37293 GCF_037027555.1 Halalkalibacter kiskunsagensis
GAGCTAGAGCTACATTCGGCTTAATCCCAACAGCCATAACAACTAAATCTGTTTTAAATCGTGTGCCATCGGTAAAGTAAATGCTTTCTACGCGCTTTTTCCCTTCGATTTCTTTCGTGTTTTTCTGTAAGTGGAACGTCATCCCTTGCGCTTCAAGCTCTTCTTTTAACATCTTTCCTGCTTGATCATCTAGTTGACGCTCCATTAAATAGTCAGCAATGTGAATAACATCGACTTCCATATCTAAGTTAAGCAAGCCACGCGCTGCCTCAAGTCCTAGTAAGCCTCCACCGATAACGGTTGCTCTCTTATACTTTTTCGACGTATCAATCATCGTTTCACAGTCTTTAATGTTACGGAAAGCAATTACCCCTTCTTTATCAGCTCCAGGTAGTGGAAGCATAAATGGATTTGAACCAGTAGCAAAAATCAGTTTATCGTACGGACGTTCCACTCCATTTTGACTGAGTACGATTTGCTTTTCTGTATCGACTTTAACAACCGGATCCCCTGTTACAAGTTCAATTTGATTTTCTGCATACCAGCTATACTCATTTAAAACGATATCATCAACTGTCGTATCCCCTTGAAGTACAGAAGATAGCAAAATTCGGTTATAGTTTGGATGTGGCTCTTCTCCAAATACAGTGATATCAAAACGATTAGAATCATTCTTTAAAATTTCTTCAATTGTCCGAATCCCCGCCATACCATTTCCTATTAGCACTAGTTTCTCTCTCACAATAACCTCTCCTTTATCGTTGTGATCAGTATCATTTTTTGCTTCGTACTAAACTTAACTTTCTACCGCTAAAACCGTTTCTTCTTCCCTAATTACCGTCATGATATTCTCGCCTTCTCTGAACCTTTTTACAGGTATTTTAGCCGCCTCGAGAATAAGACTCGTTTCTATGCCCCTACAGACAACGTTAAGAGTATTTATCACACTATCTTTTTCGATTCCACTCAATTTAAGAAACGTTACTAATTGAATGGCTTCTTTGGAGCTCGTTACTAGAAGTGTGTTCACATGTTGTTCTTCTATTAATCTATTAAATGCCTCTATATCTTTTTGGCTCACTTTATGTTTCGTTAAGACTAGCTCCTCTTTCCATTTTGGATATTCTAGTCTCATACTCTCAATCTCTACGTCTCCCCCTATTAAAACCGGCGATTGTAACTCACAGATACTTGCAAGCGATGACTGAATCCCTAACATTTGTAAGGTTGCTTTCACAGCATTATCTATTGCATAAATAGGAGATTCAATCTTTCTAAGATCTAAATCGTTCTCTCCAAGAGCACGTAAAAAGGTGTAGACACTTTGAGTCGAGAGAAAGACAAGTTGTTGTTCTTTAGACAGCTGTGTTATTTGATTTACCTGCTCGCTACCAATATTCTCAACCTGTGTTAGCAAGTTATGCTCATATACATCTGCTCCATTAACCTTAAGACTTTTAACCAATTGTTGATTCATTTCTGTTTTAGAAGGAATAAGGACTCCTCTTCCTGAAAGTTGCTTGTTATCAAACCAAGCTAATTTCGATCGCAACTTTGCGACATCTCCGACCACGATTATCGCCGGATTGGTTATGTTTGCTTGTTTTACTTTGTTGGCTATCGTAGCAAGTGAACCCTCGACAGTTCGTTGCTTGCTATATGTCCCCCACTGGACAACTAAAGCAGCTGTATCTTTTTCTTTCCCATTTTTGATCAATTCTGTTGTAATCGTTCTAAGGTGCTTCACACCCATATAAAAAACAATTGTTTCGACTCCCTTTGCTAAAGGCCCCCACTCAACGTTGGGAGTACCATCATCCTTGCTACCGTGTCCTGTTACAACAGCAAAAGAATTTGAATGTTTCCGGTGAGTAATTGGAACGCCTGAATACATCGTTGCCGCAATTCCTGCTGTAATTCCTGGAATAATTTCATAAGCTATGCGATGTTCGGCTAACAGCTCAACCTCTTCTCCCACTCTTCCAAAGACAGCAGGGTCACCACCCTTTAACCGGACAACTGTCTTTCCTTTTCTAGCATGGATCAGGATTTCTTTTTGAATATCTTCTTGTCTTAACGTATGTTTACATGGTTGTTTCCCGCAATAAATTAACTTAGCATCGTCTCTCACAGCAGTTAACAAAAAAGGATTGATTAAACGGTCAAAAATGACTACATCAGCCTCTTGTAAAGCCTGCTTTCCTTTTACGGTAATTAAATCTATGTCTCCCGGACCAGCCCCTACAAAGTAGACCATTCCACTTTTCATAATCACTCCCCCTTGCAACTGTAATTAATTATTTGATTTATATGTTTATCCTAAACCAACATCTTAGATACATGTTATATCCTGTCACTTTATCTGACATGGTTTTTTGGAATCCGCGAAACAACCCTCTTTTTCTAGAATTTGTTTTGAATGTTTCTGTTTTGTTTTTCAGTTTATTACCATTATTAAAAATACTTTTCGGATACCAAAATAAAAAACAAAAGGTTGATTTTTTCTCAAATAGACCATTTTTCTATTAAGTAAGAAGAAATTAGTCAAACCTTCCTAAAATGCTTAGTATTACAGGGGTGAAAATTTATGTGGATGACTTTTCCAAACCAAAAACTATGTAACATTTTCTATCCAATATTCAGACAACTCGCTTGATGTAATGTAAAAATAAAAACTATATTTAAAATATTGATTTTTTAGGGAGGCTTTTTCGATGACAGTTACGGAGATTTTTAAGTTTAAGAATGAAAGGATTAAAATTCTACATTTCACTTGGTTTGCATTCTTTATTTCATTTTTCACTTGGTACAATATGGCACCACTTGCAACTACGATGCTTGAGACGATGGATTGGTTAACACCGCAACACATTGCAGCACTCGGAATTTGTAACGTTGTTCTAACCATTCCTGCTCGGGTACTGATTGGATCTTTACTCGATAAATACGGACCGAGAAAAGTCTACTCTGCTTTACTCATTACGATGTCGATTCCAGCGATTGTCTTCGCTTTTGGAGATAGTTGGGCTCAACTCTTAATTTCTCGTCTAGTATTAGGTAGTATCGGTGCTAGTTTCGTTATTGGAATTCGAATGGTGGCAGAATGGTTTCCGCCTAAAAGTGTTGGATTTGCAGAAGGTATTTATGGAGGTTGGGGAAATTTCGGTTCAGCAGCTGCAGCAATGCTCTTACCATGGTTCGCTCTAACAATGCTTGGTGGCGAAGATGGTTGGAGATATGCACTAGCGTTCACAGGTGTTATTTGCTTCATTTATGGGTTTGTCTATTACTTTAATGTAAAAGATACACCAGACGGAAAACCACTTATTAAGCCAAAGCGTACAGGAGCATTAGAAGTAAGTAGCTGGGGCGATATGGTTCAACTGATCTTTTGGACGATCCCTCTTGGTGGAGCGTTAGCCGTAAGTGCTTGGAGATTAGCAGGTCTAGGATTTGTATCTGAAACAGCTTTATATGTTGTCTGGGCGGTAATTGGACTTGTCTTAGTGTATCAGATCACAATGATTCTTAAAGTAAATGTTCCTCTGTTGAAAAAAGGAGTTCCAGAGGATGATAAATATAAATTTAAAAATGTAGGAGCATTGAATAGTACGTACTTTGCTAATTTCGGTGCCGAACTAGCGATCATTTCGATGCTACCAATGTTTTTCCAGTTAACATTTTCACTTTCTGCTTCACAAGCAGGACTCATCGCTGCATCATTTGCCTTTGTGAATCTACTTGCTCGTCCTTTAGGTGGCGTTCTTTCTGACCGAATGGGCAGTCGTCGAAATGTTATGCTAGTCTATATGGCTGGTATCACTGTTGGACTCTTTGGAATGGGCTTTATGGATTCTAGCTGGCCGCTTATTGTCGCTGTTGCGATTACTGTTCTTACATCCATGTTCATTCAAGGTGCTGAAGGTGCAACATTTGCCGTTATTCCAATGATCAAAAAACGTGTAACAGGGCAGATTGCTGGAATGGCTGGTGCATATGGAAATGTAGGTGCAACCATTTACCTAACTTTGTACACGTTTGTAACGCCGCAACAATTTTTCTTTATCCTAGCGTCTGGAGCTCTCGTCAGTTTCCTAATCTGCTTCTTTACATTAGAAGAGCCTAAAAACTCGTTTGGTGAAGACTACTATATGTCTTCAGATGAAATCGATGTGATAAATAAAGAAACAGAAATCGAGGTAGAACGTTTGAAGAAGAAAGTACTATAGACTGTTCAAAAGGGAATCTTTCTCCTTTAAATAAAGTAGGATACGTACTATCAGTTGGAAACATCGAAGAAAGTACTTCTCTCATTAAATGAGCTTAACCCGCTTTTGTAACTAATGAAATAGTTACAAAAGCGCTTTTTTTTATGTATAGATAGGACTATGCCTTCTCTAACAATCCCTTTCTCGAATTGCTTGAATTTTTCAGACAAAAAGCAACACATGGAGTATTTTACCCCATGTGTTGCTAATAAAACCGTTAATTTGCAACGGGACTAATCTTCACTGCACTCACTTTAAATCCTGGCATCTTGCAAGTAGGATCTAATTTCTTAGATACTAACCTGTTCACATTTTGCGAGTCAGCCCAATGAAACGGTACAAACACTGTATCTTTTCGAATGGTTTGTGACCACTTGCTTCGAACAACAATACTGCCTCTTTTAGACTCAATTTTCACTAACATATTATCTTTAATCTGATACTTCTCTGCTGTAGATGGATGGATTTCCATATACGATTCGAACTCTCGTGCTGCTAGCGTTGAACTTTTCCTTGTTTGCACACCTGTTAAATAATGAGACATCACTCTTCCAGTCGTTAAGTAAAGAGGAAAGTCTTCCGTTGGCTTTTCTTTTGAAATGGCAGGAGTATTTGAAACAACCACCATTGCTGCTTTTTTGTCAGCATGGGCGAACTCTGTTTCAAATAACCTTTCAGTTCCCGAGTGATTTTCATCCGGACAAGGCCATAAGATCCCTTTTTCTTTTCGCAAGCGATCATACGTAATTCCAGAATAATCGGCAATTCCACCTCGAGTTGCTATACGTAACTCATTGAACACTTCTTCGGGAGACGAGAATGAGAAATACTCACCTTTTCCAAGCTCCTCTGCTACCTCACAAATAATTTGCCAATCATGCTTCGCTTCACCTCTTACCGGAAAGCTAGCTTCTCGTAAAGTGACTCTTCCTTCTACATTTGTCATCGTACCAGGTGTCTCTAAGTACGAAGTTGTCGGCAAAATTAAATCTGCTAATCTAGCAGACTCTGATATAAACATATCAACCGCTACGAAGAAGTCTAGCTTTTCGATTGCTTGCTTAACAAATTCAGCACTTGGATTGGAGACAACAGGATTTGAACACATAAGGAATAGGCCTTTAATTTCACCTTCATCCATTTTTTGAATCATTTCAAAGGCAGAAACCCCTTTTCTTGGCAAGTCCTTTTCATTAATACCCCAAACGCCAGAAATATATTTTCGGTGCTCGTCATTTTCAATCGAACGATAGCCAGGTAATTGGTCTGCTTTTTGGCCGTGCTCTCTTGCACCTTGACCATTCCCTTGACCAGTCACAGCACCAAACCCAGAATACTTCTTACCTATTTTCCCTGTAGCTAATAGGATATTCAAAAAATTTCTGACAGCCGTCGATCCATCTGTTTGCTGTTCAACTCCTCTTGCCGTAAAAATCATCCCAGATTCTTCTCTTCCAAATACAGTGGCTGCTTTCTTGATTTGATTGACTGGTACACCAGTAAGTTCCGAGACCTCATCCAAATCTAGTGACGATACATACTCTTTTACTTCTGTAAATCCATTAACTCTCTCATGAATAAACGACTCGTCTATAAGCTGTTCTTCAATAATGACCTTCAACAGTCCATTTGCAAGTGCAGCATCCATGCCTGGCTTTACTTTCAAGTGCAAGTCAGCCATTTTTGTCGTTGACGTTTCTCGAGGGTCAATCGCAATTATAAACGATCCATTTTCTTTCGCCTTCTCAAAATACGGCATGATCGTTGGCTGACATTCTGCAATATTCGTTCCAGCAAGTACAAGGCACCTTGAATGAGGAATTTCTTGAATCGTGTTTGTAAAACCACGATCCATTCCAAATGTTTGTGCTGCAGCCGAAGCCGCAGCTGACATACACAAACGTCCATTATAGTCGATATATTTTGTCTCTAAGCCGACACGTGCAAATTTCCCAAGCAAATACGCTTCTTCATTCGTAATTGTTGCACTGCCATAGACGGATAACGCATTTTTCCCATATTGTGATTGAATGGAGGTAAATTTCTCTTTGATAATACCCATCGCTTCTGCCCAAGATATTTGTACGAACTCTCCATCTACTTTTAATAAAGGATGCTTAAGACGATCTGTATGAATTGCATGCTGATGAGCATTTAATCCTTTAATACAAAGGCGCCCCTCAGAAGTCGGATTATTTTTTCCTACTGTCTTATATTTCTTTCTTGTTACAGTTGACTGTTCAATGAGCTGCATTTTGCATTGCATACTACAAAAGGGACATTGTGTATCATAGACTTTCTCTGTTTCGGCTTCCTTTTGTTTTGTTCGAAAATAGCGTAATAACATTTCAGTCAAGGTGTCTCATCCTTTGCTAGCTTATTTGTCACATCTGGACACGTCATATCAGGTAACAGTTTTCTCCAATACTTTTTTATTTTGGTTAACGTCATGCTCCAAGTTAGCCAGTAATTGTTGTCTTAAATCATGATCAAATAATACCTCTCGAATATGCAGCAAGTTGATTCGGTCCATCCATTCCCATGTACGTTCCGAATATTTAGCCGTCTCACGATAATATTGAATGAATCCACAAATTAGTTCAAACACTTCTTGTTCTGTATCCGTTACACAAAGCAGTTGACCTGAACGGACGTTTCGACCACTGCTTCCCCCCACATAAATTTCAAAGCCTCTATCAAATTGGATAACCCCAATGTCCTTCGTTGTTGATCCAGCCCCATTGTGCATACACGCTGATATACCCATTTTAATTCGGTATGGTGTGGTTAGATACTCCGTTTTCTTTTCTACTTTAACAGCCAGTTCCAAGGCGTTATGCTTCTCGCACTTACAAACTGTCTCACCAATACAAGTTTTAATGTTTTGTACCGTATTGCCATATGTGCTACTTAAATGCATATCTAAATCGTTCCAAATCGGTTCGAGATCTTCTTCTTTCACCCCGAATAAATGAACTCTTTGCTCACTCGTTATCGCTACATTTGGAATTCTATATTTTTCGACAACATCAGCAATCTTACGTAATTCCTCTGCATTCGTTACCCCACCATACATTTGCGGAGTCAGAGAATATGTCCCATCACTTTGTAGCGTTGCATTTTTTCGATCATTGAGGAAAAGTGATTCTTGTTTCGTTTCATACTCTGGGTAGATCATTCCAAGATAATATTGCAAGGCTGGTATACAGGTTGAACAGCCTTCCTCATTCTTCCACCCAAGCTCACTCATTACCTCATGAACAGTCCTTAAATCTAATAGTTGCATTTCTGTAACAATCTCTTCATCAGTTAATGTCGTACAGGAGCACATCGTCTCTTTCTCGATGACTTCATCAAAGTCGTCACTTTGAATATATGAAAGTAAATCTGTCACTAATGGTTTACAACCACCGCACGCAGTTGAAGCTTTTGTACATTTCTTAACTTCCTCAACCGTTGTTAACCCTTGTGTTTGACATGCCTCAATAATTGTTCCTTTTGTAACAGCATTACAATTACAAATCAGATCTGTTTGTTCCATGGAAGCCACTTGGGAATCCTGACTAGAAGATTGTAGAATCATTATCTTTTCCTCGTCTGTAATGACCTTCTGCTTACTGATCATATCAAGAAGCTTATTGCCAGCTTTTGTGTCCCCAAATAAGACAGATCCTATTACTTTGTCTTCTTTCAAAACAATTTTTTTGTATATACCAGCTAACTCATCATATTGTGTAATGGTTTTCGTTTCTTCATCTGGCTGGAATTGCCCTACAGAAAAGACATCGACACCTGATATCTTCAATTGAGTTGATAAGGTAGATCCTTGATATCCACTTTCTTCTACACCACAAATGTGCTGGGCTAATATTCTACCTTGTTCATATAACGGTTTAACAAGTCCATATACCATTCCTCTATGCTCCACACATTCACCAACAGCATAGATATCTGGTTCACTCGTTTGCAAATAGTCATTAACAAGAATAGCTCGGTTTGTCTCGATTCCACTATCCTTAGCCATTTGTACATTCGGCCTTACACCAACCGCCATAATGACAGCATCTGTTTCAACTACAGAGCCATCTTTAAAACGCAGCCCTTCAACACGGGATTCTCCAATAATTTCCTCAGTTGCTTTGTTTAACAAGAAATTCATTCCTTGACTTTCCAGTTCTTGACGAAGCATGTTCGATGCTGTTTGGTCCAGTTGTCTTTCCATTATATGTTCAGCGATGTGAACAACATCTACACTCATTCCTAGATTGAGTAAACCCCTAGCTGCCTCTAACCCAAGTAATCCTCCACCAATCACAACTGCTTTTTTATACCCGTTTGATATATTAATAATCTTTTGACAATCTTCTATAGTCCGAAAGCTTACAACACCTTCTTTATCCGCTCCAGGAATCGGTAACACAAAGGGGTTTGAGCCTGTGGCAAAGATGAGCTTATCATACGTAACCTCTCGCGATTGATCTGTTCTTACCACCTTTTTCTCTTTGTCGACCTTTACAACCGTCTCACCTGTATAAAGCTGAATATCGTTCTTCTCATACCAGGAGCGATTATGCAGCGTAATATCCTCTACCTTTGTATCTCCTTGTAAAACCGTGGATAACATAATTCGGTTATAATTATAATGTGGTTCACTTCCAAAAACCGTAACCTCATACATGTTAGGATTGTTCTTTAAGATTTCCTCAATGCAATTAATACCTGCCATGCCGTTTCCGATTAAGACTAACTTTTGCTTTTCCATCTTAGAAACCCTCCAGACCATAATCTATTCGCTTATTTGCACTATAGGATTGTCATCATTCAAAGATATATCTAATTTACTTGTTATTAGTAGTTACATCAGTCTCATTTTATCGAATAGTGCTAGATAAAATCTCTAACTATGTCAGATGAGCTGACAAGGAAATGTTTTTCATAGGTGTGGTTTCCACAAAAAAATTTGAAAATTACTAGAAACGATAAGAAAAGACCAACCATAGACTAAAGGCACTAAAAAGGAAAAATTGCCCTTTCCAGTGCCCTCTCTTATCATTGGTCATTCTTCATTGCGTTCTATCGTTTTTACTTTCTAATAGGAACCCATATCTCAGTGCGATTTAAATCAGATGTTACATCTTCTCCCACTGGATATACTTCCATTTCCGGTGCACCACTATGCTCATAGCCTGTTGCAGGAAACCATTCTGAAAAAATACGCTGCCATAGCTCTTGAACGGAATGAGGCAATGGTCCGATTGCGTCAAAGACAGCCCATGTTGCCTTTGGTATTTTTCTTTCTTCAAAGCTCGCTGGTACGTTTGCTCCATTTGGTTTCACAACAGCGATCATATAAATGAAATCATGCTGAACTTTATCAAAGTCTAGGCATAGTCCAAGAAAACCCATGTTCTTTGCAAAGGGTAGTAACTGTTCTGTTGTTCCATCTTGATTGCTTTCCTGCCAAAATTCAGGAATTTTTTTTGAGTTCTCTCCATTTTCAGTCGACACTCTTACCCCTTTTCCGATAATTGAAAAGGCCTCCCTTTCAACAATGCGGTAATTCATATTAACCGCTCCTTCCATCTTCACATTACGAACATACGATCTTATCCCTAGTATCATTTATGCCATATATAGAAAGAGTTGTCTATAATTTTTTTCATTTACAACAGAATAGCCCTGATGCCTCTTTATGCATCAGAGCTATTCTGTACTTTTATTACCTTTTATTTCGATACAAATACATCGTTAGAGGAGCGAAGATTAGTAGGATGATAACTGATGCTACTAGCACCCAACCAACTTGTTCAAATGTTACTGTCCCATGCATTAATCCACGTACTGCGGTCACGAGTAATGAAATTGGGTTCACTTCCACGAACGCCTGCAACCATGATGGCAATGTCGTCGGATCAACAAAGACGTTACTTACAAAGGTCAGAGGAAAAAGTACCATCATGCTGACACCCATAAGCGACTTCTCTGTTCTTAGGATTAACCCAAGTGTGGTCCAAATCCATGATAAACTAAATGAAAACCAAACGAGTAACGCGACCGAAAGAATCACACCGACCGTTCCACCATCTGGACGAAACCCCATAATTAGTCCAAGCACAATCATAATGGTTGAGGCAATTGTGTACCTGAGCGCATCCATCATTAACATACCTACTAGAACGGACGGTCTCCAAATTGGTAACGAGCGGAATCGATCGAAGATACCCTTCGATATATCATTGTTTAACTCCATTCCCGTGTACATCGTGATCGTCACCACTGTCATTGCCAATATACCTGGCAATAAGAACTGTAAATAATCACCGGTTGATCCAGCAATGGCACCACCGAACAAATACGTAAACATCAACAAAAACATGATCGGGAAAACGGTAACATCCATCAGCTGTTCCGGTACATACTTGAGCTTCAAGAGCGCTCTCCATCCGAAAGTAAATGTATTCGTCAATCCACTTGGTCGACTCGGACGTTCTTTATTCGAAAGCACTTTGAGCAAACGTTCATCTATTTCTGTTCTCTCCTTACTAGATGACGGCATTATGCTTTCACCTCCCGAGAGAAATCCTCATCCTCTGCACTTCGCCCTGTTAAAGTAAGAAACACTTCATCAAGACTAGGTTGCCCAAGAGAGAAATCCGTTACTTTAATATCTACACGTGCCAACTCACCAAGAGCAAAGGCCACAAGTTCATTATCAGTTACTCGAACGGAAAGAGCTGACGGATCAGATTCATATTGAATGGCTGTATCTAATTTCTCAGCTAATATTTCCGCTGCTTGTGCTCTTGTTTCTGGATCAACAAGTCGCACATGTAAAGTTCCTTCCCCTACTGATGCTTTTAGTTCCGAACTTGTTCCTTCTGCAATGATCTTGCCTTGGTCAATTACAGCAATTCGATCAGCTAATTGATCAGCTTCTTCAAGATATTGAGTCGTTAACAATACCGTTGTTCCTGCGCTAACTAGAGCTCGAACAATTTCCCACACTTGGTTTCGACTACGTGGATCAAGTCCAGTAGTTGGCTCATCGAGAAACAGCAAATCTGGCGTCACGACAATACTTGCAGCAATATCAATCCGCCGTCTCATTCCTCCCGAATATTTCTTCACCTGTCGGTTGGCTGCCTCCTCTAGACCAAAGGCTTGAAGTAGATCACGAGCCCTTTCTTTTGCCTGGGTACGCGAAAAACCAAGAAGCCGAGCAATCAACACAAGATTTTCCATTCCTGAAAGATCTTCATCTACAGAAGCAAATTGACCGGTCAAACTCACACAGCTTCGAATAGCATCAGCTTCTTTAACCAGATCATGCCCGAGAATTTTTGCACTGCCCCCATCTGGTTTCAATAACGTAGCCAACATACGTACAGTAGTTGTTTTCCCTGCTCCATTCGGACCTAAAAATCCATATACTGTTCCTTTAGGAATTACTAAATCAACACCGTTTACTGCTTTATTCTTTCCAAATAACTTTACAAGCCCGACAGCTTCGATTGCTAATTCTTGATGAGTATGGCTAGTCCTTGAATCGTTCACGAGCATCACCCTTTCTACACGGTATTATACGTTCTACTTAACTTTATATGATGAACAATTGAAAATCATCCGACGCAAGGCTGAGAAACTTTTCGAATCTCCTTTTTTAACTTAATTATTGAACTCATGCCTCCTCAAGCCTCAAAAGAAATCACTATATCCTTCTCCTTATTCCTAGTTTCAATAGGATCACCATGAAACCTTTTACAAATGTATAATATTTACAATGCGGTTAACCATATGATTAATTACTATTAAAGGAGGAATGATTTTTGCCAAATAAGATAGAAGCCTTATTTGATTATCTTCGGACAAGGTTTGATACTGAGTCTAAATCAAAGCTCCATATTGGAGAAGCGATGGGATGCTGGCTTTATTACACAGCCATCGCAGAAGAAATCCCTGTTTTGGAAACTGCCTTAAATACGACCACTGATAATGTACTAATCGAACTAATTAAAGATGGCATAAAACTTGGTCAGCATCAAAAAGACACGTTGGAAACATTTATGATTAAAGAAGGCGTTTCCCTACCTGAAACCTCTATGCACAAACCAAATTCAGATCCTGATAGCATCCCACTAGGAGTAAAAGCAACAGATTTTGAAATTGCTAATCTTATTTCAGCGAAAGTAGCCTCTAACATTGTCATGTGTTCAACGAATATTAGCCAAAGCATCCGAAGCGATATCGGACTCATGTGGATCAGGTTCCATTCCGAAAAAGCGATTTACGGCATGGATGTAAAGACAAAAATGAGAGAACATGGTTGGATTAAAGTTCCACCTTATTACTATCCACCAGGCGTACCAACGACCTAGTTTTTCTTTTTCATAACGGTACTTACTTAACTGAACCAACTGAATTCTTATTACTTCTAAATTAAGCTTAGAAGACCACTAAAAAACAGTCTCGAAGTACGTTCTAAAAGCCCGCTATGGATGGTTTCTCATAGCGGGCTAGCAACTGTCGCTTTATTCGTGGCATACTTAGTTTTCTTTGTTTTATACCTTGTAAAGAAACGACAATTAGTATAATTTGCCTTGACGATACAAGACTGTCGATAATTTCATCACGGAATGAATATAACAATTTTGCCGTAATGGAAATGGATCTCCAAAATACTGTGGTAGGATCGTATCCATTGTTGCTTTCATCTTATCTACTAAGAGCTGAAAAACCTCTTCTTCGCTATAAAATTGCGTTTCACGACCTTGTAACCATTCAAAGTATGATACGATGACCCCTCCCGCATTCGCTAAAATATCAGGAATAATAATCACACCTTGATCACTCAAATATTTATCTGCTTCACCCGTAACTGGTGCATTGGCTCCTTCGACAATAATTCTAGCTTTAATTTGCTTCATGTTGTCCTGATGAATTTGATCTTCTAACGCTGCTAAGATTAACACATCTACATCAAGCTCTAAAACTTGATCTCTATCAAGAATATCCGCTTTTATTCCACATTCAGATAATTGTACATCTGTCGTTGGGAGATCCCCTTGATTTTTTGAAGTATAACCAATTAAAGCTGGAATATCTAAGCCCTCTGAATTATAAAGCATAACATTTCGATCACTTACAGAAACGACTTTATTTTGTAAAAGCGCACATTGATATGCTTCAAGCGCAGCAACCGAACCAACATTCCCAAATCCTTGAACAGCAATTGTCAGTGGCCGATTTTTATAATGTAATACGGTCTTAGCAAATGTATTTCCTGAATTCTCCAGAAAAGTCTGTTGATCCTTTAAGAAGTCATGTAGGATGTACCGAAATGAAAAATATACCCCTTTCCCAGTTGCTTCTCGTCTTCCTAAAGAACCACCATTTATGATGCTTTTTCCGGTGAAGCTTCCTCGATACGGCTCACCCGGGCGAATACTTTTGTACTCAGCCATCATCCAATCCATTTCACGATCACCAGAACCCATATCCGGTGCAGGAATGTCTTTATCAGGTCCTAAAATATCGCTAAAGTAGTGAACATACTTTTGACAAATTAAATTTAACTCTTTTACGGAATGTTCCCTTGGATTGATGATGATGCCACCTTTTCCACCGCCAAACGGCACATCATGAAGAGCATTCTTCAGCGTCATTAATGCAGCAAGGTTAACAACTTCTTCTTCATTAACAGATTCATGAAATCGAACACCGCCTTTATACGGGCCAAGGGTGTTATTATGCTGTACTCGAAAAGCAGGAATTCGAACCACCTTGCCATTCTCCAAAGAAATACGTAAAAATGATTTATGTACTTTGTTTGGTGTAGAAAGAATGGACGCCAAGGACGTAAATGCTTGCTCTCTTGACTCTTTTTGTAGTTGCGGTAAAAAGGACGTATCTTCTAACAAAGCATGTAATGAGTCTTGAACGATTGATCCAGTTTGACTTGCCATAAAAATAAACCCTCCTACTTTTCTCTTTTCACTTAATAAGTTCACAACCGATTTTTCCAACAACATAACTCCTTACAACTTTTACCCTTTTTCTTTAGTAACAAACATGGTAGAACAAAATAAACGAATCCTTTCTCTGTTTAGTATTAGTTTTCAAATGTAGAAAAAATCCCCCTTTCTTTTCTTAATGGCGGTTACATGACTAAGGAAGGCTCGTATTGTTGAGACTTATTGATAGTCGAATGTGAATAGCAATGTTATAGTCAGATGAAACTAATAATGTTTAATAAAGAAGAATGTGTAGGTGACGAACATGATTGAGATAAAGATTTCTAGGGTTAGCGAAGGCGAATTCAATCGAGGGGTATTTGCAACATGCGATATAAAAAAAGGTGAGCTTTTCCATGAAGCTCCTGTTGTTCCCTACCCGAATGAGCAACATGAATTCATTGAACAAACGGTATTAGCTGATTACGTCTATGAGTACGGAATCAACCATACAGCAGTCGTTTTAGGGTACGGGATGCTTTTTAATCACTCGTATGAACCTAATGCAACGTATGATATTAATTTTGACAATCACACGTTTGATTACTATGCTTACAAAGATATAAAAGCAGGGGAAGAGATCTTAATCAATTATAATGGTGACGTTGATGACAACGACCCGCTTTGGTTTAATAAAGAATGAAGCATAAGAAAACAGGTGCACTGGTGCACCTGTTTTCTTATGCTTTTATTGTTTCTCCCTAAGTTTTATTTACAATCTATCTGCGCTCCATTAAATTAATTCCCACTCCCATACAAACGACCCCAAACAATAGCATAATGGAAAGTGGTTCCCCTAAGCTTAGTACGCCTCGGTCATAAATGGATGCACCCTTTAATGCATCTATGCCATAAAAAATTGGCATGCCTTGTGAAATAGCCAACATGATCTCATTCGTCACAACTTCAATCGGCCAAAACGCACCACCAAGCATAGCCATGGCTGAGGCTAAAATTGGGATGACCGCTTGGAGTTGCTGACTTGTTCTTACCAGTCCTATAAGAAGGATGCCTAAGGATACAATTGAAAATGTGTAACAAGCAATAATAATAAGCATCGTTCCAAACCGATCACCCAAGTCAAATCCAAAAACAAATTGGAAAAGCAAAAAGACGAAAACAATTTGGGCATATCCAATCACAAAACAATAGATTAGATGCCCCAAATATAATTGCCATTTACGAAGTGGCGACAAAATAATTCGATTCCATGTCCCCATACTTTTTTCTTCTGCGACATTCATCAAACTAAACAGGATCGTATAAATCGCAAAGAACAATGTCATTCCAAATAATATTTGCAATTGATCATTATATTCAAAAGAACTCCCTTCTCCTTCTACAGAAGAAGTAGTAACTGCCAGTGTCTCATCAAGTAAAAAACGTTCCACGTCCGAACGGAACTTTGTTGCCACACCGCTCTTTTCTACCTGTCTTAAGCGTAGCTCCTCTGTAAATACTTGATGTACGTACCCTTCAACCACATAGCGATTCGGTTCATCAGCCGCAATTAAAATACGATAATCATTTTCTTTCAGTTCAACCGCTAATCCTACATCCCCACTTCTTACTGCCTGTCTTGCTTCGTCTTCTTCGATCCATGTAAACATAAGTGTATCTGATTCATTTAACTTTTGTAACCATGCCTCCCTTTCTTCTTCTGCCAAGGAGTCATCCGAGTACGTATAAACGGTTGCTTGGTTCTCTCCTCCAAACCCTGCTAACACAGATACGAATACAATCGTTAAAAGAAAGAAGGATAAAACCAAAATAGGAGCTCGCCGGAACCGTTGCCACTGCAATAGAAACACAGATTTCATAATCAGATCGACCTCCTTCTTGGAAAGATGAATATACTAACAAGCAATAATACGAGTGCCATCCCTGTAATTCTACCAAGTGGAACGAGCAGTGAACTCATACCAAACCCTTGCATCCATTGCAAATAAGCTGATAGTGCAGCCCCGTTTGGCGTCCAACTTCCGATGTTGCCGATAATGGCAGGCATCTCTGAAACAGGCATGAAACTTCCACCGGCAAAGGCGAAAATGGACACAATTCCACCGGAAAAAATGTGGGAAACCGCATCACTATTAAAACGAACAACCAGGGACGTTAGCAAAGCAGCAAATCCACCGACACAAATAGCTAATACAAGAGATATAAGTGCCATACCTAGCCAAAATTCAAGGGATGTCTCCAGAAAAGGCTGAAAAATAAGTCCTGATAAACTAAACAAAATCAGCAACTGACCTAACACAACTACAATGGTTGAGATCACCTTCCCACTTAAATACACAAAAGGATGTTTACCTGATAGCAAAATTCTATAAAATACATGCTGTGTTTTTTCAACATATGCCTTACTAGAAATCGTCGAACCTGCAAATAGAACAAACATAACCGCCATGGCGATGGTGTAGTATTGAAAAGAGTTAATCGGATCATTGGTAGAAACTGTTTCGATTCCTCCTAGCTCTATCGTTTCTGCTACTGGAATCATCACTCCCGCTTCTTCTTTTGCAGCCATCGAAATAGCTGTTTCAAAGTTCAAGGTACGAACAAATTGATCAATGATTGTTTGAAATGTGTTCGCCTGTAACGATGAATGATCATGAACCATGATTGAAAGTTCACTACCTTCTCCTTCATTAAAAAGCATCCTTTGTAAGGAAGAGTACGTGAACTCCTCTGGCACTATTAAGATCGCAGCAACCTCACCATCTAGTAATGCTTGTTTGGCAACCGATGCTTCTAGTTCTTCAATCTCAATCATGTCTTGTAGACTTTTATCATCTAGCGTTCGGTGCAATAGAGGCAATGGGCTTACGTCCGCAGCCGCTACACGTAATTCATCGACCACTTCTTCAGGTAATGACATGTGCTCAAGTTCTTCAATGAATTGTTCGACCCCTGCTTGTTCATTATCAAGCTCGACAAGCGCAACCTTCATGTTTAATGCTTCCGTATCACCACCGAGTAATCCTCTTAAAGCAAACCCAAGGATCGTCAATAAAATAAATGGCATCATAAGGAGAATAAGAAGGTCTGACCGATCACGCAGAAGAATAAGTATATCTTTCTTCAAGAATGTGCCCACAAATGACCCTCCTTTAATCTCGTAATTTTCGTCCAGTTAAATGTAGAAATACATCTTCTAATGACGGGATTTGCACAGTAACATTTAGAATTTGTACTTGGTGGCGTTCAGCTGCTTGAAACACACCAGCTAACAATCTGCTCCCCTTTGGAACAATTAACTTTAGACCACTGTCCGTCTCAATCGTTTGCCTAATCCCTTCATGTGCTCGTAAATCGGTGACAAGTTCTGGATACGGTCGATCTAACTCAATGAAAATCGTTTCCTCTCCTGATAAAATGCTTTTTAATTCATCTTTTGTCCCAGAAGCGATAACCCGTCCATGATCCATAATATAAACGCGATCGCATAATCGTTCGACTTCTTCCATGTAATGGCTTGTATAAAGAACGGTCAACCCTTTTTCACGGTTCAAATGTCTTACAGTTTCTAAAATGTGACTGCGTGACTGTGGATCGATCCCTACTGTCGGCTCATCCATAATGAGTATTTCAGGTTCATGCAGCATGGCAGCTGCCATATTGATCCGGCGTTGCATCCCCCCTGAGTACGTTTTGACAATGTCTTTTTGCCGTCCATCTAGTCCAACAATCTCAAGCACTTCTTGAATGCGTCGCTCTAATTCCTTCCCTTTTAACCCATAAATCCGACCGAAAAATTTTAAGTTTTCATACGCTGTTAGTTCCTCATAAAGAGCTATTTCTTGTGGTACAATCCCGAGAACTTTACGCATTTGGGCAGGATAGTTGACAACACTTTTTCCGTGTAGCAATACATCACCTGTAGTCGGTTTAATAAGTGTAGAGATCATTGAAATGGTCGTTGACTTTCCTGCACCATTTGGACCAAGAAGCCCAATCGATTCCCCTTTATCCATATATAAGTTCACCCCGTCTACAGCGAGCTTGCCTTTAAATACTTTTTTCAACGCTTCAGTTTCAAGCACAACGCATACCTCCTTTTTAATAACCCATGGCTGACTGCTTACGTCTTTCTCTACTATGTTCTTTTACTTTCTATTAAAAGTATATACACAAAAAGACAGTGCCCCCACTGTCTTCCGTCACTACCTATCATTCATTTCATGACTTAAGTCATTTTTCTCACACGACATTGTGCCGAATCGCATAAATCGCAAGCTGTGTGCGATCGCGTAAGTTTAATTTATCTAATATGATACTAATATGATTTTTAATCGTTCCGACAGATAACCCAAGCTCGCCTGCAACCTCTTTATTGCTGCGCCCTTCTCCGATTAGCTTCATGATCGCTAATTCACGAGGTGTAATGGATTGATCCACTTCTTCCTGCTCCCTTTGGTTAATCAGCCTAGGCATTACTTTGGCAGCAACCTTATCCTGTAAGGATACCCCTCCTGATAAGCAGCTGCGAATCGAACGGATCAGCTCTTCTGGCTCAGCATCCTTTAACATATAACCCCTTGCTCCACTCTTTAACGCCTCAAAAGCATATTGATCATCATTAAAGGTTGTTAGTATAAGGACTTTTTGATCTGGCCAGCGTGAATGAATCATGCGAGCTGCTTGAAGTCCGTCCATAACTGGCATCCGTATATCCAATATAATCAAATCAAAATAATGAGATTCACATAAATCTACGGCTTCTCTTCCATTGCTTGCTTCTGTGACATGTAGTTCTTTATCAGTTTCGATCATCATTTTTAGCCCTTGCCTCACCATTCCCTGATCTTCCGCTAACAGGATTCGAATCATTCTCTCACCCTCTCCTTATCATGTAATGGCAATGTACCACGAACAACAAACTTCTCATCATACTGTTTGATTACTAATTGTCCCCCAACATGCTCCATTCGTTCACGCATCGCTGATAGTCCAAAGCCTTCGCGAAACAATGTGCTTTCCTTTACCGGGTTCGTGACTTCAAATCGAAAGACACCGCCTGCTGGTGCTTCAAATACGATATCAACCTCCCGCGCACCACTGTGCCGCATCATATTCGTCAATGCCTCTTGAACAGCTCGATACACAGCAATTGCCTGCTCGTTTCCAAGAGAAGCAGTAAACGCACCTGGCTTGATCGAAAACTGTACACGAATATAGCTTTCTGCTTCTAATTTACGGATCAGACTAATAATCGCAGATAACCCTCCGACTTCATCCTGTCTTAGTGTTTTCACCGCACTCCTCGTTTCTTCTAAGCTTTCCTTCGCTAATGTCTTTAATTCTGATATGCGTGCCTGTGTTGGCTCATCTGCTTGCATACGAAACACCTCGAGCTGCATTAAAAGAGCGGTCAGCTTATGCCCAACAGAATCATGAATATTGCGGGCAATTTGAGTACGCTCCTCCTGACGAGCCATCTTTTCATCTGTTGCGATGCGACGCTTCATTTTGCGGTATTCGCTGAGTAATGCCTCATTTCGGGCAACCATTTCCTCTTCGCGTTGCAACATTTTCCGAAAGACAAGAAAAGCCAAACTTAGTGACAATGTATAAAGACATAGAAACATAGGTGAAAAAACAGGGTAGTTATAAAAAAATGGGGCAACTAAACCGATTAAAAGGACCAAACCGACTGAACAAGCTTGCCACGGAGTTAGTCGTAACACAGCTTTTCCTGCTAGGAGTGAGAAAACAAGTAACGTATAAGGGTTTGGATCTCTCTCTTTCTCTGGCCACAACACAATGATTGCAACGAAAGCAGTGACAAGTAACAACAGCATAAAGAAATCTTGTTTTTTCCGAATAAGCGGAGCAAGAAAAAACAAGGCAAAGAAAACTGCGCTGCCTAACGTACGTAACGGCATGTCAGCAGGCGTGGCGGCTAGATGGTGCATGGCAAAAAACCAAGACGCTAAAAGGAGCAAAAGCCAAATCCAATAAGAACGCATACGTTTTCTCCTCTCTTGCTTTTTCAAAATACCGTATCCACAATTAGGTCTATCATAGCAAATTGCTAAAAAGAACAAAAGAAGGAAACGACCAAGTAGGCTCGCCTCCCTATCAACAAACAGTCATTTTTTCCGAAACTACTAGGTAGAGAACCCTCTTGTAAAATAAAACTGTTTACAATGATCGATGTATCTTAAAATATTGCTCAGACACATCTACTGCAGTAGAAAGGGAAAACAAACGCGATTGCGCCTGTCCAATTCTCCCTTTCTCCACTTGGCATTTATCTTCAAAATGCATTCCTAGTTCTTCAAATACCTCTTCTGTAAGTTCGATATCTTTCGTAAATCTCGTTTTATCGTTTCGATTGTATGTAAGCTCTTTGTCTGTTTAATTACGTCTTCCAAATCTATCAGCCCTTCTATTGTGTTTAGCAATTATTTATGTTTCTTTTACGGCTTTAATCAGGTTGATATATTGAAGATCTCCTAAGCCATAATGAGGAAACTGCTGAAATAATTGATTCAGTAGTTCATCCCATGGCATATCTATACGTTCTTTTATATAATTAGTGATTTCATTCTCTTCCTTTTTGTATTCTAGATATCGCTTCATTCCTAGTTCCATCACTGGATGTAATTGAACTTCAGGTGGATGATGATGGATCAAAACTTGTTCGTATACTTTTTTATAGCCTACTAGCAACATGT
Organism: Halalkalibacter kiskunsagensis; assembly: GCF_037027555.1. Taxonomy (NCBI): domain Bacteria; kingdom Bacillati; phylum Bacillota; class Bacilli; order Caryophanales; family Bacillaceae; genus Halalkalibacter; species Halalkalibacter kiskunsagensis. Next base: position 20,962 of record NZ_JAXBLX010000047.1, read on the forward strand.
CTATTGCATTCACTTCATCAGTCACTTCGTTAATCATATGAACCCTTACTTTTCCTTTGAATCTTTCTTGTTCTAACAATGCCAATGCTGTTAGCAAATTCATTTGACAGAACATATCATCACCAAACCATAAAACAATGCACTTATATTTATGTTCAAACAAGGACTTTAATGGTGTAATGGTTATCTCCTCATACTCTTGTAACGATACTTGATGCCCTGATGCCCGTTTATGATTAAATTCATTGCTGAAAATGTTATTCGTCGTTTCATTGGAACACATTGCTTCATTAAATGGAACGTACTGACCCTTTTTCATTAACTCGTGCTTAGAAAATTGTTCATACATCATCTGTCCATTTAAAATATGTAATACTTCATGTTCAAATTGAGCATGAATCTGAGTTTGCAACTCTTCTATTTTTTGTTTCTGTGAGTTGTCTATCATGCTTCAACACAACCTCCTTTACTACCAGTTCCTTTATATCCTGTACGAGTCCGGCAACCCATTTTGAAAAAGATGCTCACTACTATCAATTCACAACCGCATTTTGTGGTGCAATTAGAAATACAATTTCTAGTGTGAATTTGGTTTTTTCGATAGGTAACGGAACCCTTTGCTTCATCAAGCAATCACTTTTTGAATTTCAATTTTGTGCTTCAGTTCCCAACTTTATTGTCTTTTGTTGCTTTAAAATAAAGTTTGGTCAAAACAAGTTTTAATTTATTTGATTGAGCTATTTTTTTATAAAAAAGTTTGATATCCTGTGTTGCTCAACAATCGCGCCCGATTGTTGAAGATTGTTATTAAAAGAAAGCCCCCTTTAGTTCAACTTTTCGAAAACTATAAAAAGGTAGCAAATTGCTACCTTTAATATAAACATCAGACCATATTAAGTATTTCATTAACCCTTTCAGGGTCTTCTTCTAATCCAAGTTTATTACATAAACTTTTATGGACTCTTTTGAATTCGGAAATCATATTTTGTATCACTTTCATTATTTCTTCAGGCTCCCTGCTACTATGCCATTGTTCTAGAAGTGTTAACTGCCAATCGGATAGTTTACTTCTTACACCTTCCAATTTAGCCCAATCTCCAAATGCATTTGGCTGTATCTCTGCCTCCATATACCAAGCTGTTGTCATGGACAAGCGTAAATCATCTAAACAATGCAGGGCATAATATATTTCTTTTCTCATTACTCTTCGATAGGCTTCATGAACATATGCAAAAAATTTCGTTCTCCAAATCTCAACCTCTTGAACAGTTGGCTCATATGATAAAACCATTGATTTTGCTAATACATCTTCTACCAATCCAGTATTATCGTGAACAATTTTTATATTTTGAAGCCAAACTGATGGCTTAATATCCTTTATTTTATAGTAAAATGAATCCACTTTAACAAAAGTATCATAATGGGCAATACTGTGAGTTGTCCAAGGGAAGTCTTCGTAAAATAAAACTTCACCCCAGTTTTTAGCCCTTTGCTTTTTATTCAACCTATATTTTTCAAACACTCCATCTTTGATCACGATACGGAGATCAATATCAGAATATAAGTCTGTATTTTGATTTCCTAGTGAACCTCCATAAAATACTGCTAATACATTTTCATCGTTTAATAAATCTTGTTCAATTGAATTTAATAATATTTGGCGATGTTTTGGAATTTCTAAATCCCTTTTTTTATGTTTAGTTTTTAATCCCACACATAACAAACCAACCCCTCATATAATACTTTCCCAATAATATAATTCGCCAAATAAAGGAAAGTCCCTTCTTAAAACAAAACTGCCTTTCAATTGCTTAACTTCAATTTCAAGATGAACCATTTTAATTCCTTCCTTATTCAACAATATGGCCCTTTTCATGAAGAAAGACGCTTTCCTTATTTCAGAAAAGCGCCCGTTTGCGGAATAAATAATTCAGTTATTTTTGAAGAAGTGTAATGTTTCTCTAAATGTACTTTTAGCTAATTCTTCATTGTATTTAGAAGAATATGGATCAGTAAATCCGTGTTCACCACCAGCTATATGTACATTTATATTTGGTTTATCTAAAGTTGAAACTAATTCATCTACATTAAATGATTTTTCCACTTTCGGAAAAAATAACAACACCGGACATTTTGGGTATATATTTACATAGTCCCTAATACGTGAACCATAGTATCCAACAATACCATCAACACATTCTTCCTCACTACACAACCACGCAACCGTTGCCCCTACACTAAATCCAATGATAAATATTTTTGAATACCCATCTTGAATTTCTAATAATATATTTTTTACTTTATGTAATCCGTTTGCGAAACCTACATTATCCATAAAATTATGGTAAGCCTTTACCTCTTGAGAATAATCAAAGGGTATTTCTTGTTCTAATAAATTTGGACAAATAACATCAAAATTTTGTTCTGTTAGTAATTCACATAAATCCACCATATGTTGGTTAATTCCATATATTTCGTGAACGACAATAATTAATTTATCGGATTTTTTGTTTATTTTAAGCACCCTATTCCCTCAACTTCATTGTCGTCTACTTTTATAGATATTGCTCCGCATAGTTCTTCATTTTCATAATAACCAATGAAAGTTTCTTCGCAATGTTGCAAAGTATGAACTGTATCCTTTAATGGTGGTATTTCATTTGCACGAACGCACTCTGCGACTTACTTAACCATAAAGGATTGGGTTCAACAGCTAAGCCGTTGAACTCCAATCCTTTTAAATAATTAATTTTATTAAGGGTTTATAGTCCCATCCTGTAACTCGAGATCAAGAGTATGAACTTTCTCACCATTAACGATAGCATTTCCTTCTTGAATACTAATTGGCATATTAAAAAATACCGGTCCATCTCTAAAAGTATCTACATAAAGCAACTCGTAATCGCCATCAGCTAAGCGTAATTTATACGTTCCGTCATAATTAATCCAACTATCTTGCCAGTCAATCCACTCGCCCTGGTCATTAACCTTTACGACAGCCACATAACCTCCTCTGATCGTTTTCCCATTATTGTAGACTTTCCCTGACAAAGTCACCGGGTTTACTTGAATATCTAGAAGGTCTTCCGTTTCTCCATCTATGAATAACTGCCCAGATTGAATCGTAAATTGTTTCCCAGATACAAAAGACGTCCCATCATACAGATAAACATAACTCACTTGATAATCTCCATCTGGTAAGCGGAATGAAAACCTACCTTCCTCATTCGTCCATCCCCAGAAATGGAAGTACTCTCCATCTGGATCCGTCGTACTAGTATGAATGGTCACATCTCCTTGAACAGAAACCCCATTGTCTGTGAGGTATCCGATTAGAGTAACGGGAGGTACCTCAATTTCCAAGACCTCTCTTAATCCGTCATTTACGTACAATTGACCATTACGAATCTCAAAAGGAAGATTCACATAAGTGTTAGAGCCGTCACCAGTATAAACATCTCTAACCATGTAACGGCCGTCTGGCAAACGCATCGTAAACGTTCCATCAGCGTTAACCCATTTCCAATAATAAAAATCCTCGTCTAATGAAATAACACCTATTTCTCCGCTATCGAGAGGGTTGTCGCCTTCTTTTAAAATACCGTGTAATGTCACAGGCGGAATTTGGAGCGCAAGGATAACCTGCTTCTGCCCATCCACGTAAAGCTGACGATCCTTTATTTCAAACCTTTGAGAAAGCGGAATTCCTTCATAATCCTCAAAGAGGTGCAACCAAGTGACTTTATATTCACCGTCAGGTAAACGCAGAGAATAGATTCCATTCTGATCAGTAGTAGCATAATACCACTCATAGCTGTCCTCTGAAACTTTCTCAATATTCACATGACCTTGAAGGCTATATTCTCCATCTACTATTTTCCCAGAAAACGTAACAGGAGGTAATTCAATGTTCAAAGAGTTTATAGCCTTACCATCTTGTATAATCTGTCCGTTTCGTATCTCAAATGAAATGTCTACTCTCGTATAACGATGATACTCATCAATAAACGAAATTTGGTAGTCACCATCATGTAATCTATAAGCAAAGTTCCCTTTATGATCAACAGCTGCACCGAAATAATCTTTTGCATAGCCATCTTCAGCGAACTGCTCGATTTCTACATAACCATAGTTCAGTGGTTTCTTTCCATCATAAACCGTACCCTTTAAGCTAATAGCAGGAATCTTCACATCTAAAACGGCGGTTTCCTTTCCATCAACGAAGATGTTACCGCCAACAACTGTAAACCTTTGATCATCCCAAGCATAGTACGTTTGATCAGCTACACTTAGTGAATACTCACCATCAGGCAACTCTCTTAATTGAAATTCGCCTTTGTTATTTGTCGTAACAGACTGAATAAATTCAAAGTAATAATCCTCTTCATCAATCACTTCTTCTAAATAAACATCAGCACCTGACACAGCCTTTGAGCTATCACGAACCAGCCCTTTATAGCGATTCTCAGGAAGCGTAATTGACAGAGAACTCTCTTGCTCGCCATTCACATAAAGATCTTTTCCTTCTACAGAAAAAGAAAGATCATAACGATAATAGTCTCCATCTACTAATACGCCCCACATATAGTAATTCCCATCAGGAAGAGCAGCTGAAAATTGTCCATTCTTTTTACTTGAAACGATAAAAACCTCTTCTTCATACTCTACATCTGTGTATTTAGCAATCAGCAGATCACCTTTTAGTCCTTTGGTTCCTTCCGTTAATGTTCCTTGAACATTATGTTGAGCTTTTCCTTTAGGCTCTTTCATCTTACTCTTTTGAGAAAGATTGATTTCATTCTCTTTTGCCCCTTTAACCTTGCCATCTTTTACAGAAAAAGATGCGTTAGCATTATACCAAGTATCAGCCTCATTTATAGCCATTATCGTATACGATCCATCTGGTAACTTTGTTTTTAACTTACCAGTTGAGTCTGTCAAAACTTGATACGCTTTTGTCGATTTACCCTTTTCTTGGATGAAAAGAGATGAATTTCTTAACTCATGACCCTCTGATTTCACTTTTGCTTCAACACGTTGACTCTTAACCTCTTTTTCTTTTTCGGTTTTCATTGCTTGGTATTGATCCTGATTTCTGTTTTCGTTTGTTTCAGCGAACGCATTTACTGATAAACTTGCTAATAAAGCAATAATCAATACTAAAAATAATAATTTTCTTAATACTCCAACCATCCTATTTCCTCCCAAATATATCAAATAAGTAAAAAGCTATTACCGGAACTCCTCTCCACGGAAGACCGCATTAATACTAGCGATAAGTTAATTCTACAAAATTACATTTTTTTCCTGCCGGTTTTTCGTTTGTGAAAATATATTTTTTCTAGGTCTTTTAGTACTTATCAATAAAAAAGTAGTTGAACTCAACATCTTTGTTACAACAGAAAAAAGTCAATGCGCTTTGCATTGACTAGCTGACTTTATTGATGCTGATGTTACATTTATATGCACAATTGAATGTACAATTAAGGACTAATTACTTTCAATATAGAAAAGGCGATTACCACTGTTTAGCAATCGCGCCCTTTAATTGAAGATCGTCCAGCAATAATTTTAGCTGAATAGAACAAAAGATATTGCTCATAAGCTATCCATTACTTCAATAAAAAATGTCGTACTGCCGTGTCTCAAATCATTCAAGTCATAATAATGTTTGCAAGGGGTTTTGACATTCTCACCATAATTTGTAGCCTGCTTCTATGAGGATTTTGTACCATTGTTCTCTTGTCATCTGCATACCCCCTAGCGAATGTATTGCTCGCTTTATACGCTCTCTATTTCCAGTTCCTAATACTATTATAGGATCTGATGAATGCATAAGAAGCCACTTATAAATAACTTCATCAATCTCCTCTAGGTGAAGTTCTTGCCTAATACCTTCTAATACATTCTTCATGTTCTCTTCTAAGGCATTAGTAGGATTGAAAATTCTCCCCCCTGCTAATGGTGACCAAAACATCGGATGAATTCCTTCCTTTAAACAATGGGTCATTGTTCCATTCTTATAATTTTCAATTCCCAGAGGATGCAACATAAATTGATGTGTAACTAATTTTACATCCGCATATTTTTGTAGTGTATCGAATTCCAATGGATTATGGTTTGATAGCCCAAAGTATCTAACCTTTCCTTTATCTCTTAATTCATTAAGAGTATCATTTAATTCTTTCGGATTAACTAGCAAGTCATGCATATGAATGAGTAATAAATCAATGTAATCACAGTTTAGTTTTTCAATTGATTTGTTAACCTGATTTATTATGTACTCCCTATCAGTATTGAAGTATCTCGTTTTTATATTAGGGTTTTCATCATTACGAACACATATTGAACATTTTGTGATAATTTCCATTTCATTTCTTAACTGGGGTTTCATTTTAAGAACTTCACCGAATAGAGCTTCGTTATGGTGATTTCCACCATAAATGTCAGCATGATCAAATGTAGTAATCCCTTGTTCAATACACCATTCAACAAATTCTACACTTTGTTCTATACTGAAATTCCATTCATTCATTCGCATACATCCGATAACTAATTTTGATATTGAAAAATTGTCCTGTAAATTTACTTTCACAATTAGATACCTCCATACATTTTTTTCATCAGTGATATCTGAAAAATTACTAGAAAACAGAATAAAAAGCTTTAGATCTTCATCATTTTTTTAAATATAACAGAATGTTCAGAGGTAATATTTCTATATTTTTGGTTTTGGACATTTAAAATCTTTGGAGTTGAAATCGGTTGCAAAAATCGGCAATTCTTCATCAACAATCTGGCCCTTTAACGGAACAACTCTATTGTCACTCAACAGTTACTTAAGTCGCATTTCAACTTCGGATGTTCTTTTCCTTTTCACTATAAAAACACCCCTTCGGATAAAACCATATCCAAAGGGGTAAAACGGTGCAACTTTTTTGAAACCGGTATAACTTTATTGTAAACGGTACGACTTTATTTGTAATCAACAACAGGTAACACAATCACACTTCCCCTTACTCCACCGTCACACTCTTCGCCAAGTTACGCGGCTTATCAACATCACAATCACGATGTAATGCTGCGTAGTAAGAGATCAACTGTAATGGAATAACGGTCGCTAGTGATGTTAAGTGCTCATGAACTTTTGGAATAACAAATGCATCCCCGTCATGTTCTAAGCCTTCCATACTAATGATACACGGGTACGCACCGCGAGCTGCTACTTCTTTTACATTTCCGCGAATGCTTAAGTTAACATGCTCTTGAGTTGCAATCGCCACAACTGGAGTGCCTTCTTCTATAAGAGCAATTGTACCATGCTTCAATTCGCCACCAGCAAAACCCTCCGCTTGGATGTACGAGATTTCTTTTAACTTTAGAGCTCCTTCTAAACAAACGAAATAGTCAGCTGCACGGCCAATGAAGAAGCAGTTTCTTGTTACAGATAAATAATCTCGAGCAATTTGCTCTAATTTTTCCTTTTGATCACATAGGGCTTCCATCGCACTTGCGACAATACCAAGCTCTTGTATCGGATCAAAATCAAGCTTAATGCCTCTAGCCTTTGCCGTATCAACAGCAAGTAAAGTTAAAACAGCCATTTGCGCTGTGTAAGCTTTCGTTGATGCAACAGCAATCTCAGGACCAGCATACGTGTGGAGTGTAAAGTCAGCCTCACGAGAAAGTGTCGATCCAGGTACGTTCGTAATCGTTAGTGCTTTATAGCCTTTCTCTTTCACGTCAACAAGCACACCGCGAAGATCGGCTGTTTCACCACTTTGTGAAATGAAAATAAAGAGTGGGTTTTCGGATAAAAGCGGCATATTGTATAAAAATTCGCTCGCAATATGAACTTCAACAGGGCGTCCGGCAATCTTTTCAATCAGTTGTTTTCCAACTAGACCAGCGTGATAGCTCGTGCCTGCTGCAATAATATAAATACGATCAGACGATTTCATTGCGCTACGGATGTCTTCATCCAAACGAACTGTACCATCTTCGTTTTGATATTTCTGAATGATGTTACGAATGACAAAAGGCTGCTCGTCAATTTCCTTTAGCATGAAATGAGGGTATGTGCCTTTTTCAATGTCACTCGCATCCAGTTCAGCTGTATACGGTGAACGTGTCATAACGGTACCGTCTAGGTTCTTGATTGTCACATCGTCACGTGAAACAAGGACAACTTCTTGGTCCATAATTTCAACAAACTGATTCGTCACTTGTAGCATGGCCATCGCATCAGACGCAATAACATTTACACCCTCGCCTACACCAATCAGAAGTGGACTTTTATTCTTCCCAACATAGACTACTTCTACATTTTGTTTATCAAGAAGAGCCAGTGCATAAGAACCTTTTAACAAAGATAATGTATGACTAAACGCTTCTTCAACTGATTGGCCTCCTGCTACAAAACGATCAATAAGTTGAACGATAATTTCTGTATCTGTTTCACTATGAAGAATGACATCCGTCAAATATTCACTCTTTAATTGTTCATAGTTCTCAATTACACCGTTATGAACAAGCGTAAACCTTGCTGTTTCGCTTTGATGCGGATGAGCATTAACACGACTTGGCACACCATGTGTTGCCCAGCGAGTATGACCAATTCCGACCGTACTATTAACGTTATCATCGACTACTTTACGCAGTGACGCAATCCGTCCTTTTTCTTTAAAGACATGTACGCCCTCTTCATTGGCAACGGCAATACCCGCTGAATCATAGCCACGGTATTCCAACTTTTCTAGCCCACGTAATAAAATCTCTTTCGCATCATCAGTTCCAATATACCCAACAATTCCGCACATAAAATAAATTACCTCCCAGATTTGGGGGCAAGTAACCTTAAGGGACAAACTTGCCCCCACTCTTATTTTTTTAGAAGGCATGCTTACTTCTGTCTTTGTGCAAAGAGTTGCCTCTTTGTTTTTTACAGAAGTCTATCGGTTGTCATGCTTTCAACCGGAGGGCATCCGCCGAACACTCGATACTCCCTCTCCTCGTCAACTATACTTAGCGTATAGTTCAGGCGCTTTTAATCGATAATCTTAGTCGATCCACCTTTCTATTATTGACTCGCTTCATCATACCTCAGCCAAAAGCCGACGTCAATTACAAGTCAAGGTTTTACAAATTGTTTGAGAGTTAGGATACACTCTCTATATAAAAATATGCATAAGTAGCATGTCATGTGCTACTTATGCATATTTAGGTTATTCGTTTAAACCCATTTCTTCTGTTACAACTGCGACAATGGAGTCAACGTATTGTTTACAAAGTTCTGCTGTTTTTGCTTCAATCATAACACGTACAAGTGGTTCTGTTCCTGATGGGCGCACAAGAACACGCCCTTCCCCTGCCATGGCAGTTTCCACTTGCTCAATCACTTCACGAACACGCTCGTTCTCTGTCACCGCATGTTTGTTCGTGACACGGACATTCACTAGCTTCTGTGGGAATGTTTCCATTTCAGAAGCTAACTTAGATAAAGGTTTATTTGTTGCTTTCATTATATTAACAAGTTGTAGCGCCGATAAGACACCATCTCCTGTTGTAATATGATCAAGGAAGATAATATGCCCCGATTGCTCTCCTCCAAGATTAAATCCACCTTTTCTCATTTCTTCCATAACGTAACGATCACCTACAGCAGTCTGTTTCGTTTCAACCCCTATTTCTTCCAGCCCTTTATAAAAACCAAGGTTACTCATAACCGTAGAGACAACCGTTCCGTGTTTTAACCAACCTTGTTCTTTCATGAACTTTGCACAAATAAACATAATTTTGTCACCATCGACAATCTCACCATTCTCATCAATCGCAATTAAGCGATCGGCATCTCCGTCAAATGCTAGGCCAATTTGTGCTCCTTTTTCAAGAACAAACGCTGCTAGAGCCTCTGGGTGAGTTGAACCACATTGTTCATTAATATTTACCCCATTTGGAGCCGTTCCCATCGTTGAGATATCGGCTTCTAAATCTGCGAAAAGGTGAGGAGCGAGTGATGATGCTGCTCCATGCGCACAGTCAAGAGCAATGTGAATTCCTGAGAAATCTTCTTGAACAGTCTGTTTAAGAAATTGTAAATACTTTTGAACCCCTTCAAAATAATCGTTCAGTTGACCAAGTTCACCACCAGTAGGTCTAGGTAGCTCGTCTTCATCACTATCTAGGAGACGCTCAATTTCCTCTTCTTGATTATCTAGCAATTTAAATCCATCTGGTCCAAAAAACTTAATTCCATTATCAGGAACCGGATTATGCGATGCTGAGATCATCACTCCTACATTTGCACTTAATGCCTTTGTTAAAAAAGCAACTCCAGGAGTTGAAATTACACCTAACCGCATAACTTCTGCCCCAATTGACAAAAGCCCTGCTACAAGAGCACTTTCAAGCATTTCTCCGGAAATGCGCGTGTCACGCCCGATAATGACTCGGGGTTTTTCCGTATCTTTTGTTAGAACATACCCACCTATTCTACCAAGTTTAAATGCAAGCTCTGGGGTAAGTTCTGTGTTGGCAACCCCTCGTACACCATCAGTACCAAAATAATTTCCCATTATTCATTCTCTCCTTCAAACAACTCATCACTCAGAACGCGATGTAATCTCAATTGGAATTGTATTTTCAACTGAACTAAAGTTAATATTTGGAGGTCCATTTATTTGTACCTCTACATCATATTCACCTGTTGATAAATCACTCACATCGACAAATACTTGTATATCAGATAACGTTAACCTCTCTAATGATTCCTCGGACCCTCTTGCCGTTATTGTTACGACTCTAGTTTCATTGCCATTAAACGTGACATCCACGTCCTCACGCCCACCAATGACATCCACAGGTATGTCAGTAAATTCTTCTACCTCTTCTGTGCTAATCGAAACAGTAACGGTTACATCTGCAGGCGATACTCTCTCCACCCCTGGAGGGACTGGAATCGTCATTTCAAATGTTTGGCTTTCTGTTAATTCACTAAGGTCGATTTCGCCTACTTCAACCACATTCATTCGATCAATGATATCCGTTGGACCATAAATCGTAACTTCTTCCGGTTCAATTTTAACCTCATTAATACTAACTCCTTCTGGCAGTTCCCCAGTTCGTGTTACCTTGGTGGGTACTAAGCGATTCGGGCTTGTAATAGGTACTTTCACATCTACTACCTGAGGTTCCATTGTTAACGCTAACTCATTCCCATCTTCATCGTATAATCTAACCGGTGTTGTTTCTTCAATCGTTTTGTCAGCTCCTGCAACATCAACATACGCTTTTGCTACACTTACATCTGCCACTAAACTTCTTGCAGCAGTCACATCAATATTAATTGGAGTGACAATAGGAGTTCCAACTGAATAGCCTTCTTCTACTTCACCAGAATTGATAATATCAACTTGTACCGGAAAAGAAACGGTTTGTTTTTCCTGAAGTTCAACCCGAGCATATTGTGGAACAATAGATACTGATAAATCACTCGGGAAATTACGGTGCTGCACACTTAATGTATGGACACCTTCCCCTCGTTCTCTAACATCGACAAACACTTCAAAAGAAGGTCTTGTTAGTTGGAACAATGTAAGAGAGCTCTGTGGTCCTTTCAAATTCACCTGAACATGTTCTGTTTTATCCGTAACTTCATAGTTTTCATCATCGTACAAAACGGTCAGTTCTACATCCTCGAGCGTATAAGACGCAGGTGATATCGCTGGAAGCACACCAGGCTGTGTCGTCACATTGTCAATATTCACCATTGTAAAAAGCATTAACGCAATAAAGAAAGAGATAATTTTAACAAACCAATGGCTGTTAAACAGTTTATCCATTTTTCTTCCCTCCCCACTGCCAACGTGAAGTGGTTGTTTGCTTCGTTTCAATAAGAAGTTCTCGCTCTAATAAACTACGTAACGTTTCTTCATCAAGCTCTCTATGTAGTTCACCATTTTTTGTAAGAGAAATACTTCCTGTTTCTTCCGATACAATAATGGTAATCGAATCGGTTACTTCACTTACGCCTAACGCTGCACGGTGCCTTGTTCCTAATTCCTTTGAGATAAACGGATTTTCTGATAAAGGCAAATAACATGCAGCCGCTAAGATCGTATTCCCTTTTAAGATGACCGCCCCGTCGTGAAGAGGGGTATTTGGTATGAATGTATTAATGAGCAACTCAGACGTTAAATTGGCATTCATTTGAATTCCTGTTTCCACATAATCGGTCATTCCGGTTTCTCTTTCTAAAGACATGAGCGCACCAATCCGACGCTTGCCCATATAGGTCGAAGCCTTAACTATTGCTTCAACGGACTTTTTAACAGAATCATCTTGAGGGACGGTCCTACTAGTGAACAACCTTCCTCTTCCTAATTGCTCTAGTGCTCTCCTAAGTTCAGGTTGAAAAATAATAATAATCGCAAGTAGCCCGTACGTAATCGTCTGGTTCATTAAAAATTCAAGCGTTCTAAGCCCTAAAAAACGACTCAAAAACCATACAGCTAAAATAACAGTAATTCCTTTCACCAACTGTACAGCTCTTGTTCCTCTAATAATCATTATCGCCTTATACACAACATAAGTTACAAGCAATATATCTATAATTTGACCAACATAATTAAGCAACTGAAACTCTTCTAAAGAAAACATGGCTCTTCCTCCAAACCATTAACATACATCGGTGGCGAATCCTTATAATACCAATTCATTTTCGCTTGTCCCATTATATCATAGTATGTGAAAAAAGTTGAAATATACAACAAAAGAGGGCTCTACTCGTTTGAGCCCTCTTGATCAGTAATCGATATGACCTCTTTTAAAAAGCGTTTTGTATGGTACCAAACCCAATCTAGCACCTGATTTAATTCATGAATTTCACCAGATACATGCCCTACTGATGCGTAGTAAGATTCACTATTCACAAGTAGAACGTTCCCTTGAACTTCCCCATCTATTTGCAGTTGTCCATTTCGAACAACTAAATCTCCTTTAATCACTTCACCTTCTGGAACAATCACTTTTCCACTCTCTTGATCAATCTGCACCTGACCAGATCCTGTAACGACGACCTGCTCATCGTTTGTGTTCCAAAGAGAGGCTATACTTGCTAACATAAGGAAAAAGAATATGGCTGCAGAAATAAGCAATGGATGTTTACGTGACCATTGTTTCCACTTTGAAACTGGTTTTCGCTCTGGTAGCTTTGCCATGATGTTTTCTGTAAAGCCCTCCGGAGCTTCTATATGAGATGAGCTTTGCACAAAGGCGATTACTTTCTTTAACTCATGAAGGTGTTGTTTACAAGAAGTACAGGTAGTAAGGTGCGTTTCTAATTTGTTTTTTTCTTCTATAGTAGCATCACCATCAACGACTTTTTGAATTAACTCTTCATATTGTTGTTCACACTTCATGTTTCACACCTCTTTCTATACATGACGCATCCGCTTTCTTAGTGCTTCTCTTCCACGATGTATTCTTGTTTTCACAGTAGATGATGGTATATCAAGAATCTCACTGATTTCTTTTATCGATAAGTCTTCTAAATATTTTAAAATAATTGCCGTTCGATACTTCGGAGGCAACTGATTGATTTCATGTTGCACCCACTCTTGCATCTCCATTGTTACCACTTGATCCTCTAGGCGTTCTTCATCAGCGGCCAACTGAGACTCAAACGTCAACCCTCCTGCCCCTTGAACTTCATCTTGAAGATGGAAATCAGGCTTTTTTTTACGAAGCCGATCAATCGCTACGTTCGTTGCAATCCGAAATAACCAAGTCGAGAACTTGCGATTGATATCAAATCGATCAATATTTGTATAAGCTCGTAAAAACGCTTCTTGAGCCACATCTTGTGCTTCGTGCATATTTCCGACCATCCGATAAGCTACTTGGTAGACTTTGTCTTTATAAAGTTCGACAATTTCTGCAAATGCCTGTTGATCACCTTTCCTCACTTCCCGAATTAACCGTTTTACAATTGTATCCATTCCCTATCCCTACCTACTTCATTCTGTCTTGTATTACGTAATAGCATCCATTTACGTTTCAAGTTTCTGTCATTTTTTTGTCAATTACTATCATAACACGAAATAGATGTTTCGTTTTAAACAAAAGGGGTATAGATAAGTACCTTTTTTTCAGTCGATTAAAGAAAAAGGAACTAGATGTATCCAAGTTGAATTTGATCATTCTAGAAAGGTGGGACGAATAATGAAGAAGGAAACTCAACTTCTCATCGAGATCGAGCAATACAGATCATTATTAAATAAAACTGCAAAAAACACCTCTATTATCTCAGAGGAAATGCTTAAATACAGTCAAAAACTTGATCAACTGTTAAATGAGTATGAAAATTTACTAACTAAGATTACTATCAAACAATAAATTGAATCAAAATAAAAAACCATAGACACTTCTATGGTTTGGATTATAAATTCATTAATGGTGGAGCCTAGCGGGATCGAACCGCTGACCTCCTGCGTGCAAGGCAGGCGCTCTCCCAGCTGAGCTAAGGCCCCAATAAATTTGGAGCGGAAGACGAGATTCGAACTCGCGACCCCCACCTTGGCAAGGTGGTGTTCTACCACTGAACTACTTCCGCGTATATTTTAGAGATGAAGAAGTTATGAGCCATGAAGGACTCGAACCTTCGACCCTCTGATTAAAAGTCAGAAGCTCTACCAACTGAGCTAATGGCTCATGATGTATTTTCTAATGATGTATTTCATGACACTTTCGGACGAGGTCTCGCTTCGTTGTCTCCCCTGTTCCTTCCTCTTCTAGCAATGCTTTGAAGCAGGCTGTGTCGGAACAACTCGATGTTATTTCTAGAAGCTTTGCTCGTAACTGAGCTAATGGCTCAAAAAATGGCTGGGCTAGCAGGATTCGAACCTACGCATGACGGAATCAAAATCCGTTGCCTTACCGCTTGGCGATAGCCCAATAAATGGTGGAGGGGGACGGATTCGAACCGCCGAACCCGGAGGGAGCGGATTTACAGTCCGCCGCGTTTAGCCACTTCGCTACCCCTCCACTATAAAATGAAACGATGCCGGCCAGAGGACTTGAACCCCCAACCTACTGATTACAAGTCAGTTGCTCTACCAATTGAGCTAGGCCGGCATATGGTGGAGGATGACGGGATCGAACCGCCGACCCCCTGCTTGTAAGGCAGGTGCTCTCCCAGCTGAGCTAATCCTCCACTATAAAATGGTGACCCGTACGGGATTCGAACCCGTGTTACCGCCGTGAAAGGGCGGTGTCTTAACCGCTTGACCAACGGGCCATTTCTTACTGACAAAAAATATTATATCTAAATATAAATCGAATGACAAGTACTTTTAATAAAAAAATTAAAATAAAATTAGCCTATTGAAAATACGAACGTATATTCGTTATAATAGATAAAAAAGGTTGGGGTGTTGGAATAATGAACGATCACAGTCCTTATTACTCCCGTGAAGAATTACTTACATTACTAGACTATGTGCAACATAAAGCAAAAGAGGAGACCAAGATACAAGTGGCGGAATGTATGCTCGATTACGGAATCGATATAAAGCTGGTTGGTACGATAACAGGACTAACGAAGAATCAATTAAAGAGATAATGGTCGATTCCCATACAGCTTAGATGCACAGTGATTAAAAAATTTTTGTTGCCGTTGTGGTATTCGGCACAATTCTAAGTTTGTAAATTGCATTTTACTTTATATCTTTTTTTATGATTTAAGAAGCCCGAAAACGAGGTGCCGAAACAGCTCGTTGGTTTCTTCATTTGAATTTTTCCACATGGAGGCAATCTCCGGATTAACTCCTAGGAACTCTTTCCTTATTACCAACGAGATGAAATGCCTCTAGTTCATTTCACTTCCCCCTTTATTGAACTGGAAGGTCATCCGTGGATAAGCTTTAAGTGAGCCGCCATTATTCCTGGCCTCTGTTGGTGTTAACCTTTCATATTATGAAAAGCTCTTACAAAAGAATCTGGTGAGTTGTAGCCATACTTGATGTATTCCGATAGCGAAATTCCTGCAAACAAGGAACATTCTTTTAAAATGTATTCCGAACAATATTTATAGACAGTTATTCAAAAATGGCAGTTCAAAACAAATAAAAAAACGCCTCTCCATTTCTGAAAAGGCGTGTTATATATGTATTCTTCTGGAGCTTCCAAGCGGACTTGAACCGCTGACCCCTACCTTACCATGGTAGTGCTCTACCGGCTGAGCTATGGAAGCATAAAAATGGCTCCACAGGTAGGACTCGAACCTACGACCGATCGGTTAACAGCCGATAGCTCTACCACTGAGCTACTGTGGAA
>NZ_JAXBLX010000048.1:0-36492 GCF_037027555.1 Halalkalibacter kiskunsagensis
AAATTCAAGTATATAAAAAAATACCTGTAGATAAAACACTCTTTTTCAAGTGTCCTAACTACAGGTACCATATTAACTTAGCCGACTCCTTTTTCGTTCGACAACTTTCGGGAGGTGCCAGGCACTCTCACTGGCACCCTCACCTCTACAGTCGTTCCAACGTTTTCTTTACTCTTTATTGTGATGGTGCCGTTATGTTCGTGAATAATTCGGTAACACAACATTAACCCGAGTCCTGTCCCTTTTTCTTTATTACTGAAGAATGGCTCTCCTAATTTCTCAAGGCGCTCTTCACTTATTCCCATTCCTGTATCCAACACTCGAATAAGGAGATTGTCCTCTTCCAACGAGGTTTTTAAGACAAGCGTTCCCCCATTTGGCATCGCGTCAATGCTATTTTTTAGTAAGTTAATGAACACTTGCTTCAACTGATTTGGATCACACAGGATTTCTGGGAGATGTTGTTCAAATTCTTTCAAGATCTCGACATTTTTCAAATGGGCTTCAGGTGCTAATAATGTTTCAATTCCGTTTAATAAGTCTACTGGGTTTGTCCTTTGCAGCTTCATCTTTTGTGGTTTCGCTAAATTAAGAAACTCGTTAATGATTTCCTCAATCCGATTGAATTCGTCAAAAATAATCGGAAAATATTTTTCATCCATCATCCCCTGTTTGAACAGTTGAACAAATCCTTTAATTGATGTTAATGGATTTCTTATTTCATGAGCCACACCCGCAGCTAACTCACCAACGATCGATAGCTTTTCCGATTTTGCTAGAAGTTCCTCTGCTTTTCTTTTTTCTGTAATGTCTCTAGCAACCCCTACAACCTGCCCAACCTGACCATTCTCATTGATGACCGGTGTAAAGAGCGCTTCAAGTAATAGCCAGGTTCCATCACTTTTTCTCCACCTTAACTCCATTTGCGTACTACGCTTTGTTTTGATAGTTTCAGCAAACACTTCGTTATATTCTGGTTGGTCATCTCGATGAATATGGTTTATCGGGTTTCTGCCTTCAAAATAACTTACCGAGCTCGCCAAAACGGTTTCATGGGATGGAGAAGCATACGTTATCTTGCCATCTAAATCAAATATGGCAATTAAATCGCTCATATTTTCTGCAATTAATTTAAACTTTTCCCGGCTTTCTCGTAATGCTTTTTCTGTTTCTTTTAGTTTAGTAATATTGATACCTGAGCCAACTATCTCAACGACCTCTCCTCCCCTTTTTATCGGGTTTAACGCAATCAAATAATAATTACCCTTTACTTGTCCCTCAAACGTTACATGCTCTTCTCCGCGCCACGCCATCACATAGGCGTTCGTAAAGTTTTTCGCCCACTTCTCTGGGAGGAAATCAAATAGCGTTTTTCCTACTATTTGTTCAGGAATAAAACCACATTCGTACAATAACTCTCCATCACATAATGTGTGGATAAATTCGTTGTTAATTTTTTTTACTTTAAAAATCATTCCCTGCTGTCTTCTAACTGTTTCTTGTAATTCCTTTCTAGCTATTCGCAGTGTTTCTTCCATCCACATTCGTTCATTTACGAACGTTGAGATTCCGAATTCTTTGACGATCGAATCAACCTTATCAATATTTCTATTAAACTCTAAGGCAGAAAGAGGTCGGCTAAAGAAAAAGCCTTGTCCGTCATCACATAAATGCTGTTGTAAAAAGACGAGCTGCTCCCTTGTTTCAATCCCCTCTGCTACAACGTTTAATTGCAAACTATGAGCCAATGAGATTATCGTTTGGACAATCGTTTCATTACTTGGATTTTGATTTAATTCTCGTACAAACGATTCGTTGATTTTCAACGCATCGACCGGAAATTGATTCAAGTAGTTCAAAGAGCTAAACCCAGTACCAAAATCATCAATACTAATCCTGACGCCTAGACGTTTTAATTCTAATAACGTGGAGATGGTTTTATCAATATCGGCTGTCATACTTTCTGTAATTTCAAGTTCTAAACACTTTGGATCCAACCCGCTTTGTTTTAAAATTTTTGCAACAGTTGCAACTAATTTTGTTTGTGAAAATTGTTTCGTAGACAAGTTAACAGAGATGGTTAACGCTTGCGCTCGCTGGTCGTTCCATTTCTTCATTTGCGTACAAGCAGTGTGTAATACCCACTCTCCAATAGGAGTAATTAATCCTGTTTCCTCAGCTAACGGAATAAAATCTGCAGGAGATACTATGCCCCATGTTGGATGATTCCAACGAAGCAATGCCTCTGTTCCAATCACTCGACCTGTTTTAAGATTGACTTTAGGTTGGTAATAGAGAACAAGTTCATTCCGTTCAATGGCTCGATGCAACTCCATTTCCAGTACGAGCGGATTGAAATCTCCAGCCTTTTTATTAGAGTAAAAATGATATGTGTTCTTCCCATCATGTTTTGCTTGATACATAGCAAAATCAGCATTTTTTATAAGGGTTTCTGCATGATCTCCGTCATCTGGATATAATGCAATTCCAATACTTGGTGAAGTGAAAATCTCGTAACTGTTAATATGAATAGGTGTTGCGATCACATCTAGAATTTGTTTAGTCATCTTTGATGCTACACTCCGGTTAGCATTATGCAACAACACAATAAACTCATCCCCCCCTTGTCTGAAAACAAGGTCTTGATCATTAACAGTCTCTTGAAGGCGCTTACTGATCTCTTTTAATAAGAGGTCACCCATCGAATGTCCCAATGTATCGTTTATATTTTTAAAGCGGTCGAGGTCGATAAATAAGATTGCTACTTTTTGATTCTCCGATTCAGCTACCGTTAATTTTTCTGTAAGACACTTTTCTAACATATTACGGTTTGGCAACCCTGTTAAGTAATCATGATAAGCCATGTGCTCGATCATTTCTTCTGTTTTCTTTTGTTTCGTAATGTCCTTTGCAATTCCATAAACGCCAACAATGTCATTGTTTACGATGATCGGAGTACTTGTTACATTGCAAAAGATCGTGCCCCCATCTTTGTGGATAATTCTACAATTTAACGTTTGCGATTTGCCTTGTTTAGAGACTGCAAATGCTTCTAAAGCTTCTGATAAATCCTCAGGATGAATATAGTCCACAAAGGGCTTTTTCATTAGTTCAGAAGGGGGATATCCAGATATCTGTTCAACCGCCTTATTAACACTTGTAAAATGTCCGAGTAGATCAAAGGAAAAAACGGCATCGTTATTATAGTCAAAAAGCGACTTATAACGTTGTTCATTTATTTCAATTTGTTCGAGAAGTTTCTTTTTATCTGTTATGTCTTTTATAATTACATACACGCCAACAATGTTCCCGTTATTAATAATAGGAAGATTTGTCATATATACATTTGCTACTTCGCCATTTTTAAGTGCCAGGCGACTTTCATAGTGAGTTGCCCTTCCCTTTGTTGCTTCAGTAAATTTTTCATTTGTTACTTCAAGAAAATCATGGTCTATAAACATACTTACAGGATGATTCTTCCATTCCATTTTATGATAACCTGTTATCTTTTCCATTGCTTTGTTGGCCGAAAGAATCGTCCCATCTAGGCTTAGTTTTGCAACAATATCTGGATTTTGTTCAAATAGTGAATAATAGTCCTGCTCTGATTGGGAAAGCTTTTCGGACTGAATAGAGATCTTCCGGTCAAGTCGAGAACTTAAAATAAAAATAAAAAAGGTTAACATAATCCCAATTCCTAAAAAGATCGATAAGGAGTAGTTGTTCTCTAGAACCTCTTCATGGCCTATATATTCATGATTAATTATAGTCGTACCTACTAGAGAGAGATAGTGCATGGCCATAATACTGATTCCCATAAGACCACCAAAAATCATTTGCGTATATAACGATGGATTGCCATTGTAACTCACTATAAATACCACTTTTTTAAAGATAAAATAGGCTGGAATCATAGCCGCGAAAACCGAGAGTACAATAGACAAAGGTTGATAACCGATATGCTCATGACTGACATGCATCGCAACATAATGAATCACAACAAAACTCAACCCAAGTGTGAGTCCACCAATAAGGATATCCTTATGGCTTTGACTTTGAATCGCCTTTAGACACAACACCATAGGAATAGAGGTCATTCCAACAGATATAAGTAACGTTAGCAGTAAATCTGATATATGATAAAAATGATTGAATTCAAACATCATCATACTTAAAAAATGAGCAGTATAAATGCCTACTCCGACTACGATCGTTCCACTACATAACCAGAATGCTCTCCTCTTCCCTTTTTCCATAGGCAGTCGACTTAGAATATCAATGCCTGTATAGGAAGCTAGAATAGCAATACTAGTCGAAGCAGCGAATAATATTGGATTGTAGTTAGATAAAATACTAGTTATCATCTTTATTCCACCTTATACAAGAATAATAGCCCTTCGCCAAACTTGTGATCAGAACCTTCTAGAGCTGAAACTTGTAGTTTCTACTTTTTAATAGGTTTGCCACTTCGTAGATTTGCTATACAATTTTCTCCTCATTTAGTGTAAAGCTTCTTCTATTAAATAAAGAGAAAAATAATTCGACAAAAAATGAGCGGTGTCAGGTACTAACCGGTTCATATCTGGGAGGGAAAACGTTAAATATACAACTAAATAACAGAGTAAATGGTCATATATTCAACAAAATTAACACTACAATTAGCTTACAAAGTCTAAGACGCATTCCAGCAAAACCACATACCAAAAAACGCTAAGACCCAACAGATCTCAGCGTTTCCGACAAACTTTAGGAGGTGCCTACTACTTCACAACCTCTTGTATATAAAAATCAGCATAATCAACAATCTCCAAGTCTTTTGGAATCTTTAAATACAAGATCTCTGGAGCCATTGCTGTGAAATGTTGATCAAACGTTTGGCGCTCACCGGTAAATTGCGTAATCGTAAATTCTTTTGTGAATTTTGCAAAGCGAAGGTCAACAGGAGTCGGGCGCATAAACATCATCGTTTCGCCTTCCACTTCTAGATTAATCCTACTAATTTCCTCGGTAATATCAATCCCTTCTACTGATGATTGACTTGTATAATAGTAGACTTCAATTTCCCCGTCATTCGTCTCTTTCCGCTCAGCAAACATTGATACTCCCATATGATTATTATTTCTTGTATTCAAATGAATCGTTGGCTCCTCATACTCGATTCGCCAATCTTCTACGACAAAACTCTCTTCAAGTGAGTCCAACGTTCCATTTCTAGCAGCCTCTTGAAATGTAGCATAAAGTTCATCGAATTCCTCATGCGTTAGATTCGGCTCGTTTGCTACTTTATCAATGGCAATCGTTTGATAGATGAAAAATGAAGCAATCAAGACAATCAAGTAACCGACTAACAACCACTTCGTTCCATTTCCATTAAAAAAAGTTGTCTTAATCTTAATCGATTTCCTTAAAAACAAGGTAATGGAAACAACGATGATTGCAACAATGATAAATAGGATAAGCAAGGACATTATCGTCTAACCTCCAATCTCGTAGAAATGAATATTGAACTACCAAACAGCACTCCGGAGATGACGAGTATCTTACATGCAAATAATACAAAAGACGATTCAGTAAAAAAGAAAGTGCCCATCCATGTAATTGGATTACCTATCATATATTGATCTCCAAAAAACAATAAGCCGAAAATCATCGCTGGAATGGAAATCGCAAACGCACGATGCCACTGCACAAGGATGCCAATAAAATAACCAATTGAGCTAAATAAAACAATATACAAGCTAGAAGCCACCATTCCGAGTAGAACTTCACCGATTGAAATCGCACTTGCACTGCCTGTAATTGGTTCAAAGGAAAATAAGAAATAGATGATGTTTTTTAATAAGAAGCTTGATAACATCGCTGTCATACCAGCAACGATACTTGCGACTACTAGAAACACTACCGTTGATAGACTACTCGTCAATCGATTGGTCACAAAGGAAAAATCATCATTCCGATACGACTTCATGGTTACCATAATCGAGATAATAACCGCCCATAACATCGTAAATACAATCACCATATTCGCTGAAAACGTACTAATTGTAATCGAATAGTGGTTAGACCCCGTTCCCATCATGCCAACGCCATTAAATGAAAAGGCAATCGCAACGAGTTGCAAAATGATTAAGGAACTAAAGACCCCTAAATATGCCTTCACTTTATAACGAAATTGTTTCTTTATAATTTGACGAAAGCTAACCTCGGTTAAAGACATCATCGATTCCCCCTTTTGTTTTATTTGTGACATACACACATAAATCAGCAGGAGCAACTGCAGAAATCTCAATTCCATTCCATTTCGCTTCCTGAAGAGTAGATTCTGAGAATTCATTTTTCACTACAACATAAGAACGGCCACTTGCATCCGTTTTCGAATCATACACTTCTTTCCCAGAAACGATCCGATCAATTTCTGCTGTTTCCCCGCTAAGCCTGATAGCTCGCTCTTTTAACTCTGTTAATGACAGATGAAGACATGTTTTTCCCTCTTTGATCAATAGGACATCTTCTAATAAATCTTCAATTTCACTAAGATGGTGACTCGATAACAAGACCGTGCGTGGATAAGCAAGATAGTCTTTTAGTAAGGCTCGATAGAAATCCTTTCTGACCGCTTCATCCATTCCCGTTGTTGGTTCATCAAAAATCGTTAATGCGCACCGAGCCGATAATCCTAGAATCATATTAAATGTACTTTTCATCCCTTTTGAAAGCTGATGATGATTTTGACTAGGATTAAACGAAAAATACTCAAAGAGCCGCTGCGCTAATTCCATATCCCAGTTTTCATAAAAGCTCTTTGCTGCTTCTAAAATCTCTGAAAGCGTTAATGTTGCGGGCAAACTCATTTGATCATCGACAAAAATTAGATTGGCAGAAACCTTTAAGTTATTAAATGGACGCTCGTTGAACACATTCACTTCTCCTGATGTTTCCTTTAGAAATCCAGCTAGAACCTTAAGCATCGTTGTTTTTCCCGCACCGTTTCGTCCAATGACCCCAGTAATTTTATTTTCTTCAATTTGAAACGATAAGCCGTTTAAAGCGTGAGCGTTCCGATATACTTTTGTGACATCTTTGCATTCTATTACGCTCATTCTCCTGCCCCCTTACGTTTGGTGGATGTGATCATTTCGAATAATTCTTCTTCACTGACTTCAAGGCGTTCCGCTTCTAGCACTAGCTCCGTCACTAACTTCTTTAACGTCTGACTTTTGCGTCTCTTTAAGATGATCTCACGCGCTTCTTTGGCGACAAACATTCCAAGCCCTCTTTTCTTATAGAGAACTTGCTCATCCACAAGTAAGGTCAGTCCCTTGGCAGCCGTTGCTGGGTTGATGTTAAACATATCAGCAAGCTGATATTGTGAATACACCTTTTGATCGCTCGTAATCTTTCCGCGCAAAATCTCCGTTTCGATCCATTCCGATATTTGCACGTAGATCGGTTTCGAACTATCCGAATTCAAAATCATCTATTCTCCTCCTTTCAGGAGTAGTGCATTAGTGTTGTAATGTAGTATATAGTATGATGGGAATAATTACAAGGTGTAAAAGAGGTTTTCCATAAGGTCACTTTTGACCTTTTGAGACAACCTCGAAGCAACAATTGGAGCCGCTGCCCCTTGCTCACAAAAAAACTGAGCTCCTACACGAGGAACTCAGCTTATATGCGTTATTTCTTACTATTCTATTGAAAAAAAATCATAAACGTAAGACCGATTAGAGTAAGGATTCCTGGGTTTTTTAGCTTTTTGTTTGTCATATGGATAACCTCCTAAAATGTTGATCTCTTTTTGTTGTCTTAATCATATCAAGCACTTTAGGAATTGTAAGGATTTATGTAAGGTTATGTAACATAAAACATGCATTTTAAATACTTGTTTAAGTTTGTCTTTCTTTTCACCAAAGGGCACTCCCAACTTTCGGGGCGTGCCCAAGCACCTCCCGAAAAAAAGAGAGTCGATCTTCTCTTAAATGATCGACTCTCTTTTACAAAAAACGATAAGTACCAGGCACCTACAAAATTACAGGTTCTTTCTGTTTGGATGATTCATAGGCTGCCACTGCGACTTCTAGTGCTTTTAATCCATCCTCGCCTGTAATCGAAGGGCTTTTTCCTTGACGAACACTTGAGATGAAATCAGCTACTAACGCGGAGTCCATGTTGTCTCCCCAGTAATCCCACTGCGCGCCATCGTTGCTGTACACATCTGTTTTTTGCGCGAAGGCATCGACTGATAATGTACCTTGTGTCCCAACAATCTCTAGCGTAACATCGCCCCAAGTTGGATAATTCCCCGTGCGTGACCAGCTACAATCAAGTGTTGCGAACACATTGTTATCAAACTCCATCGTAAGAATTCCACAGTCATCGATGTCATAATCAGAAATTAGATTTCCAATCTCAGCATACACCTCTTTTACATCAGATCCCATGTACCACCTTATAATGTCTACTACATGAACTGTATGATCGATTACAGCGCCACCGCCAGATTTGGATTTATCGACAAACCACCCACCTGGGTTTGTCCCACGATTTGTTCCTTTAATCGCCATAATGTTTCCAAGCTCGCCACTTTCAATGATTTCCTTCGCCTTAATGATTGGGGTATTAAAACGAACGGGAAAGGCCGTTTGCAATATAACGTTATGTTGCTTACATACCGCGATCATCTCTTTCGCGTCATCTACTGTCGCAGAAAGTGGCTTTTCACATAAAATATGTTTGCCTTTTCTTGCCGCTGCAACAACATGTCCATGATGGTTACTGTTTTCAGAAGTGATGATAACTGCGTCAATATCCTGATCTAATAAAACCTCGAAATCCACATAATGCTTCGCGTTAAACTGAGTCGCTGCTTTCTGGCCACGCTCACGGTCTTCATCAGCGATTCCAACTAACTCGACTCCTTCTAATTCCGTTAATGCCTCCGCATATCCGTATGCATGGCCATGAGCAAAACTGATGATTCCAACTTTCATTGAACTGCCTCCTTCACCTTACGATCACGTAACTCAACAGGCTTTCCTGTTTCAATCGATTCTAGCGCAGCTATGGCTATCTCCATTGCTTTATAAGCATCTTCTGCCGAAACGAGTGGCTCTGCCCCTGTCTTAATACACTCGGTGAAATGCTGCAGCTCTAAATAATACGGATTATTTTTTAGCGGGCTTTCAGGAACCGCAACTCCTCTACCTTGCCCATTTTGCGTACGACTTGCGACAACAGGACCGACTTTTGAACTATCAAAGTCAATAATTCCGTCCTTACCTGCAAATTCAAATTTCGTTGTAAAAGTTTGGTGGGCCCAAGTTCCCTCTACATGCGCGATAATCCCACTTTTAAATCGTAAGGTCACTAACGCATACTCTGTTTTTTGGTAAACTCTACCTTTGCTGCTCTTGGCATACACTCGCTCTACTTCGCCAAAACACCATCTCAAATAATCAAAATCATGAATGATCATATCCAAAACCAACCCACCGCTACTAGAGAAGTCAGCGTACCAATCATTGGAGGCGCTTGGAAACGCTCCTCCTCTTGTCGTGCGGACAACAGCCGGTTTGCCAATTTTATCTGCCGCTACAAGCTGTTTCGCTTTTACATATTCCGGAAAAAAACGAACGACATGACCAACAAACAACTTTACGTCCTTTTCTTTGCAGTAGTTGATCATTTCTCTCGCATCGTCTAACGTTCTGGCTAACGGTTTTTCACAGATCACATGCCTCTTGTCATCAGCTGCTTTGATCAGAAATTCTTTGTGGAGTGGAGTTGGTAAGCAAATGGACACAGCATCAATCACTTCTCCCCCTTCTACTGCTTCTTCATACGTTCGAAATGCTTTTGTCCCTAGCTCCTCTGCTAGTTCCGTCGCTTTTTGCAAATTTGTATCGACAATTCCTACTAAATTGACATCCTCTAACCTCTCATAAGCTCTAGCATGAACACTACCCATTGTCCCTGCTCCCATTACTAGCGTGTTTAACACATTCAACTCCCCTTTACGTGTTTTTTTATAAAGATGGACTCATAAACTTGTCATGTTGATCATTGGCAAAAAATAGACCTGAGGCTCCCATGACACCTGCCTTTTTTCCAAGCGTTGATGTTTCAATGGTTACCCCCTTTGCCATATGGGAAATTCCATAGGTTCTTACAGCTTCTTTTATGGAAGGAACAATAAAACGAGACATATTCATAACCCCGCCACCAAAAACGATGACTTCAGGGTTAAACAAATGAATCAAATTGTTTACCCCCGTCCCTAGATATTCCCCTACCTCTTTTAAAAGATTGATAGAGAATACATCTCCTTCTTCAGCTGCTGCCGCAAGATGTTTGCTCGTAACATCTCCGCTCTTTATGCTCCCTAAGCTACTGCTTTCCCCTGCAAGCAAACGCTCATTGGCGATTTTCGCAATCGCTGTTCCAGACGTGTATTTTTCCAAACAACCGCGGTTGCCACATTCGCATTGAATGCCGTTATGCATAATAGAAATATGCCCAAACTCACCTGCACAATCGTTTGCTCCGGTTAGTAGTCTTCCATTGCTAATAATTCCTGCCCCAACTCCTGTGCTCACTGTAATATAAACGAGGTTTCGCTTTTTGCGTCCGGCACCCCAAATCCATTCAGCTACAGCAGCTGCATTCGCATCATTGACCAGTTTTACAGGAAGCTGAAAGTGTGCTTCTAACAAGGAACCAATCGGAAAATTTTTCATTCCTAAATTTTTCGCATATTGAATAACGTTTTGAGTTGAATCAATAATGCCTGCTGATGCAACCCCGATTCCCTTTAAACGATTCGGATTGATGTCTTCGATTACTAATAACTTAGTTATTGTAGTAAGAATCGTCGTGTAAATACCGTCCTGCCCCTGTTTTGACGTTTCACTTTCTGTTTGATTAATCACTTTTCCATCCTTTGATATGAGAGCCGCCAGTATTTTCGTGCCCCCTAAATCCAAGCCGATCGCTACATCCCCTACATTGTTCATACCATTCCCCCTAAGATGCCGATAAAATACGTGATACTTACCTTCTGACCCCTTGCAAGGCTATGCCAGCAATAAGGTGCTTTTGTAAAAAGATAAACATGATCAGCATTGGGATCGTTGACATCACCGCTCCTGCCATAAGCAATGGGTAATTGGTTGAATATTGTCCTTGGAATGAGGCAATCCCAACAGATAATACCCTCATGCTTTCTGAATTCGTCATAACAAGAGGCCAGAGAAAATCATTCCACGAGGCCAGAATTGTGAAAATCCCTAATGCCATTAGTGCTGGCGTTGCATTTGGAAGAATGATTCTCCAATAGATGCCAAAGAATGAGCAGCCATCCATTGTTGCTGCTTCGTCTAGTTCCTTTGGAATCCCCATAAAGAATTGGCGTAATAAAAAGACACCAAATGCACTAAACATCCCAGGCACGATCAATGCATAGAACGTGTCAATCCACCCTAACTGTGACAAAATTGCATAGTTAGGTATGAGAATCACTTGAGGAGGAACCATTAACACAGATAGGATCGCAATAAAAATGATATTCTTCCCAGGAAACGCCAACCTGGCAAATGCAAATGCTGCAAGCGAACATAAAAACAACTGTGCTAATGTACGACCTAACGTTATGATAATCGTATTTACATAGTATTTTAAGAAGTCAACACTTGCGAACACATCAACATAGTTTCCAAAATTCCATGCTTTAGGAATGATTGATGGTGGGACTTGCATTGCTTCCCCATATGTTTTTAAGGATGTCGAAACCATCCATAAAAACGGCACAATCATTAACACGGCTCCGATGAGTAGTACGACGTGATTTCCTATTTTTTTCTCCTTCATGGTCGATCCCTCCTTTTTTTAACCGTCATAGTGAACCCACTTTTTCTGGAAAACAAATTGAACAATCGTGACAGTTAAAATCGCTAGAAACAATAAGAAAGCTTGCGCTGAAGCAACTCCCATTTGCGAATAGACGAAACCAGATTCATACACCCCATAAACGATCGTACGTAACGGTTCTAACAACACACTACTATCTCCAATCATGATGAAGATTAAATCAAATACTTGCAGCGAGCTGATCATTCCTGTAATAAAAACAAAAAACAGCGTGGGTGTTATAAGAGGAAGTGTAATTGAGAAAAACTGCCTAACTTTTGTAGCTCCGTCCATTTCAGCCGCTTCATAATACGTTTTTGAAACGCCTTGAAGACCTGCTAGAAGTAAGATGACACTATTGCCTACCGTCATCCAAACATAGACTAAAATGACTGATAACAAAGCGATATTCGGATCAAATAACCAAGAAGGCTGAGGGAGCCCCATAAGGCCCAAGGCATAATTGATTAATCCATACTCTGTATTGTAGAGCCACTTCCAAACCATCCCTACGGCAACTGGCATCGTGACAACAGGAAGAAAATAAAGAGTTCGGTAGATGACCATTCCTTTAATCTTCTGATTAAGCAAAAGCGAGATTAATAAAGCAATGACAACGGACAACGGTACGGAAACGAGCGTAAAAACAAACGTATTAATCACTGAACGAATAAAGGATGTGTCCTGAATCAAACGAATGATATTTTCTAACCCAACATATTCAGGAGTGCTAATCCCATTCCATTTTGTAAAGGAAAGAGCAAAGGAACCAATTGCAGGCAGCATATAGAACACCAAAAGTCCTAATACGGTCGGAGCAATAAATAAATAGGCCCAAAGCGCTTCCCGTTTCCCTCGAGACAGTTTAGTTGGTGTCATCACAGTTTCTCGCTTTTTCTTCGGGACCACTGTTGTATCCAAATCATCATCTCCTTAATAGGCGTATAGGCTAAAACCTCTTCCCCCATAAATGTATGGAAGGAAGAGATATGCTTTGTACATTACTCATTTTGTTCTTCTTCTAAAATGGCATCCATGCCTGCGCCGATCTTCTCTAATGCCTCATCAATCGTCTGCTGACCTAAGAAAGCACTTTGAATTTCTTTCGTCTCAATATCTTGCCATTCTGCTGTTCGTTTCGAGACTGGATAAGCAACTCCTGTTTCTTGTGCATCAATAAAGACTTGTAAATCGACAGAAGGAAGATAATCTTTAAATACATCACTTAATGATTGAATCGCAGGAATCGAAAATCCTGTCTCAGCAATGACTCTATTGCCATCTTCGTTTGATAAATACTTGATTAATTCCCATGCTAAATCTTTATCATCTGTTTTCTCATTCATCGCCCAACCAATTCCGTGTACAATAGATGCTTCTTCCTTTCCTTTTGGAAGCGGTGCAACACCAAAAGTATCCCCTAGCTCAGCTTGAAACTCTGTTACATGCACAGAAATTTCCGGTAACATTGCTACTCTATTAGACAGAAACAACTGCTTCGGTTCTGTTTCAATTTGATTTTGGATCGAAGGAGAGATCCCTTTATCAATGAGTGCTTGTAAAAACGTAAACGCTTCTTTTGCCTCAGGTGTATCAAAACCTGACGTTGTTTTATCATCGCTGATAATGTATCCACCAGCTTGATGGATCATATTGTAGTAGCCTGGCTGACTTCTCGCAACATGTGCCATATAGCCGTAAACACCGTTGCTCGGATCCGTTAATTCTTCTCCTACACGTTCAATGTCTTCCCATGTCCACGTTTCATCCGGATAATCAATCCCCGCCTCATCAAACAGGGTTTTGTTGTAGAAGAGACCAATGGAATCAACGAAATATGGCGCAGCATACAAGTTATTGTCTAAAGAATATAGGTCTACAACTGCCGGAAAATAGCTTTCTTTCGAAAAGGAACTATCTGCTTCAATATACGAGTCTAGATTTTCAATTAAATCTTGCGTCGCATACTGGTAAAAGTTTGGTCCATTCATCCAAAACACATCTGGCCCACTTCCTCCACCAAGGCTAGTCATCAGCCTCGTCCAATAATCAGCAAAAGGTGTGTAAGTTACATTTACTTCTACGTCTGGGTGTTCTTGCTTAAATGCTTCAATGGAAGCTTGGACTGCATCATCTGCTCTTTCATCCCACAAAGCAATATCAAGCGATTCTCTTTGCCCTCCAGTGCTTGTACTACAAGCTGCCAAAAATGTAACGACCAACAATAAAAGACTACCAGTAATAAACTTTTTCATAATTTCCCTCCAATTAGTTTTATTCGCTTTTGAAACACCACTTTACGTATTCGCACTACTTTTGACTGACTTGGATCATTTCGTTGTTTCTCAAATCGTAAAGGTAGCTTACTAGTTTTCATTCGGATGTATGTAAACTACCATGTTTCCGTTTTGGATAAGACATAGCTTGTTCATTCCTAGTTCAGACGCCTCTTAAATATTTGAATATTCCATAAATTTAAAGCGATTAACCACCTACTTTAGAAGGTACATCACCTCCAACTTTATTTACTTGCATTCTTAAATACTTCTAAGTAATGGGTTTTACTTTTATAATAGAGGAAGAAAGGAAAGCATTGTTTCCTTTCTGGATTTATTTGTGACAGCTTACGATATTTGAAATTTAAACTTCCCGTGGAGGATCACAGCTGCAGAACCTAACAGCTCAAACTCAGAACCTAGTGATGTACTCTGTATGTTAATATTCTCCTTTAATATCGGGATTACTTTACGCTTCACTCGTTCATGAATGGTCTGTAAAAACAATGAATTTCCTTCAATGATGTCTCCACTTAAAATGACGACTTCTGGATTAAACATATGGATCGTATTCGTAATCGCAACAGCAAAATGATCGACAACTTCATCCATAATATCGATTGCCAATGCATCTTGCTGAGTAATTGCCTGAACAAAAATGCTCGGTGTTATCTTGCTCAAATCATTCGTTACCATGTCTTTGATGACGGTATCACGTTTTTTCGTCATAATTGCCGATACAATTTTCGAATAAATGGTTGGCCAGTTTACATAATTTTCTAGACAACCTGTATTTCCACATTCACACTTCATCCCACCTTGCACAACGGACGTATGCCCAATTTCCCCTGAGCTACCAATAAACCCTCGATAGATTGCGCCGTTAATCATCACTCCAGAACCAACACCATCTCCGATCGTAATATAGAGGAGATCTTTGTAATTACTAAATATCCCAAAGAAATTTTCTGCTAAAACAAACGCATTGGCATCATTATCGACATACGTTGGCAAGTTCGTTTTTTCTTCTAGTAACTCTTTTAATGGAACATTATATAATTTCAGTTTCGAGTTGTAGGAAATCAGACCATTTTTCGCATCGACAATCCCTGGTGTAATAACGGAAATCCCTTGGCACCTCTCTATATTTGGCTTAGTAGCAAGGAACTGGCCAACTACATCAAGAATGAATTGTATCATCTCTTCCCCTTGGTACTCGTTTGCCTTATAAACCTTTTTCCTCGCTATTACCCCTTCGAGATTCATATCAGCAATTTTAATTGACGAATTTGTAATCGATACACCAATTATCGAATAGGCGCTAGGATTAAACCGCAGCAAAACTGGCTTTCTACCGCCATTGGAATTCCCTACCCCATCCTCATAAACAAGCCCTTCATCCATCAAATCAAAAACAGCCGACGTCACTGTAGTAGGGCTAATATCGATTATTTTGGCTACTTCACTTCTTGAAACAGGTCCATACTTTCGAATCGCATCCAAAATAATCGAACGATTTAATTCTTGAATTAATTTCGCATCTCCTGTCCTTTGTTTTTGCACAGTATCAAATCCTTCTCTTTTATTGGAACTTACTTTTTCCAATGACTTTATTTAGTGTTCATAAAAGTTTCTAAATCATTATTAATTATATGTAATATTTCTCACTTCCGCGGTTAAAACCTTCTTTTTTTTAATATATTGTCTATCACCGGCATTATCAACTAACTTGTAAGGTAATTTATCAAAAATATCGTCACTTACTTTTTCTAACGTCCTTATTAAGTATAGTAAAACAAAAGGATTATTTTGTAAACGCTTTCTAAATAAAAATTAGAAAAAGATTCGGAAAGGGCCAGTTACCTCCCGAATCTCTATTAAAAAAACCAGAGTGCGGAGCCATTCCCAAACGTAACATATACCGTTGACCACATTTTTCCAATCGGATAATATGAATGCGGTGTGTACAGTTTTAATAAAATGCCACGTCCTTTTGGCAACAGATACTCTTGTCCATTAAAAGAAAATTCCCCTTCCCCTTCGACTGTTTGTAACCAGTGATAATACGGATATCCTTCTATCCTTGAGAAATCTTGTTCCTGAGGATTGTACCCAACACTTTCGACAAACAAAGACAATGCGTCATCCACTGTAATGAACGTATACCTCACTTTTTTTGTTATCCATAAATGTCACCACCTAAAATTCGGTCAGTACTTCTCATCCTATTTTCTATCCGAGATCAAATAGCAAAAGCCATGAAACCAATGTCGAAAATCTAGTTTTTTCTATCTTATCATAGCTTGAGGGGGCTTTTTACACTTCGCTACCACGTGTATCTTTAAATCCCACCCCCTTGGCAAAATACTAAAAGCATAGGACTGCAAGACGAGCAGCATGCATGGATTTAGCCATTCTTTGCTCATGAACAAATCCCCCTGCGAGTCACACATCACAGGGGGATTCCTTTTAAATAGCTGCTTTTTGTTCAACGACATTACTAGTTTCATTAATTGTTAAATGAACTTGGCGAACTCTTTTTTCTTCAGCCTTCTCAATCTTTAAAATCAGATTTTGATACATAAACTCTTCCCCAACTTTTGGGATACGTTGGAATTCTTCTATCAACCATCCGCCTAACGTATGATTAGAGGTTGTAGGAGCATCAATATTTGTAAACTCGGTAAAATCATCAATCGAATAGTTGGCATCAACGACATAACTAGACGGTCCGATTTGCCTTACTTGATTGATGCGAACGTCATGTTCATCCCAAATCTCACCGACGATTTCTTCTAATAAATCCTCTAATGTCACTAACCCAGACGTCCCACCAAATTCATCAATGACAATTGCCATATGGACCTTTTGCTTTTGTAATTCTGGGAGCAAGGAAGAGATTTTCATAGATTCAACGACAAATAACGGATGTCTAATTAACGAGTTCACATCAACATTCTCTTTATCTTTAATATAAGCTGTTAAAAAGTCACGTTCAGACAAGATTCCAACAATATTATCAACATTGCTCTCATACACTGGAATTCTTGAAAAATGTTCCGTTAAGAACACTTCCATGATTTCAGAAATCGGTTGATTGACCTCAACCGCAATCATATCTGGACGCGGTTTTAAAATTTCTTGAACGATAATGTCATCAAATTCCAACGAACGATGCACCATTTCTTTCTCATTTTTTCCGATCACACCCTCATCCTCACTAATTTGAATGAGCATTTTTATTTCTTCTTCAGTGACAGATGGGGTACGTTCTTTGCTTTTCACAAATAGATAAACAAGTTTCTTAATTTGTAAGAACACCCAAGTGACTGGATAGAGTACGTAAATCAACAATAATAGGATTCCTGATGTTTTTAACGCATAGCTTTCTGCATATTCTTTCGCTAGCGATTTCGGGATAATTTCACCAAAAATTAAAACCAAAATTGTGACAACGAATGTACTAATGAATACTCCGAGACTTGGGCCAAACAGCCCGATCGCAATTTGTGAAGAAAGCGTTGCAGCAGCAATGTTCACAAGGTTATTACCAACCAAAAGGGTTGAAAGCGTCTTATCAAAATTCTCAGCTATGTTAACAGCGTTCTTAGCCCCCGGCCTTCCTTCTTCCTCATAATTTTTAAGGCGGATTTTGTTAACACTTGAAAATGCGGTTTCAGCTGAGGAGAAAAAAGCAGACAAACCTAATAACATGATAAATAACGCAATCAAACTCGAGGGAACATCGTCCATCTAAATATCACACTCCATAATTGTATTACTTACATTTTATTACTAATGATTACATTTCACTACTGTTTTTTTAAAATTTCGGTGTCACTCCTAAAATTAATTCGTAAGAAATTCTTCCATTCTTGAAATCACCCTGACTTTAATGATTCTTCTATCTTCCGCTTCAGTGACAATTAATTTTATCCCATCATATACGAGTTCTTCATTTACCTTTGGGACATAATGAAATTCCTCTGTTAACCAGCCGCCAAGCGTATGGTTTCTACTGTCTGGCAATTCCACTTGCACCATCCTTGCAAAATCATCTAATGGATAGTCTCCATAAAATTCATATTCATTTGGACCAAGCCTATTCGTCTCATTAATCTTTTCATCATGTTCATCCCAAATTTCCCCAACCAATTCTTCTAAAATATCTTCTAACGTAACAATTCCAGATGTGCCACCAAATTCATCAATAACAACAGCCATATGTACTCGATTTTTTTGTAACATCGGTAAGAGCGTAGCTATGCCTAATGTTTCTACAACAAACAGCGGCTTTCGAATTAACTTTCTTATATCCGTTTCTTTCTTTGTTACAAGCTCAGTAAGAAAGTCTCTTTCTGATAAAATCCCGATAATATTATCAACTGACTTTTCAAAGACGGGTAATCTAGAAAATCTTTCTCTTACTAGAATTGCAATGATTTCTTCAATTGACATATTAATATCAATCGCGACAAGATCCGTGCGAGGCGTTAACACCTCCACTACTTTAATATCATTAAAGTCCAACGTGTTGTGAAGAAGTTCTTTTTCATTCGGTTCAATAACTCCTTCAGCTTGACTAATCGAAAACATTTCTTTTAATTCTTCTTCTGTTACCGAAGGACTCACTTCCGTCTTTGATACGAACTTTGCCATAACTTGCTTTAATTGCACAAGGAGCCACGTTAAAGGAGTAAAAAGTTTCATTAGGAAAAGCAAAATAGCTGACACTTTGAGAGCCAATGATTCCGCATTTTCTTTCGCAAATGATTTCGGTAGAACTTCGCCAAAAATAAGAATGAGAATCGTCATAACAATCGTACTGATCAAAAGTCCCGTATTCCCGCCAAATAACTCCGTGGCCACTTGGGCCGATATCGTAGCAGCTGCTATGTTCACTAAATTATTCCCAATTAATATCGTAGAAAGAGCGTGATCAAAGTTTTGTGAGATGAATAAGGCTTTCGCACCGCCTGGTCTATTCTCATCTGCATAGCTTTTTAATCTTAATTTATTGGCACTTGAGTAGGCCGTTTCGATCGAAGAGAAAAATGCTGATAAGATAAGTAAGATGAAAAGGACGAACACTAAGTTCAAAGGTATGTCAGACAAGACAAATCTCCCCTATTAAAAAAGTAATATCCTTAATGTGTCCTAAAAAAAAGAATCAATGATAAAAAATTCACTTGCGGTATCAGCGACTCACATCTATATTTTCCTTTTCTTTGCACATATTAAAACGGATACCATATGAAAGCGAGGTGGGAGACGAAATGTCTAAACAAGGTCGACAACAGAAGGACCAAACGAGAGAACTAATTGAAAAACAAGATAAAAGAAATGATGTCGAATTAGGTGATGAGTTTCAAATTGGCAACACGGGGTCACAGAGCCAGAAAAAAAGTGGACGTCAAGCGAATAAGAAGTAAGCACGATCTTTAGAAAGGTATTGAAGAAGTCCATCGAGGAAGCGGCAATGGCTACGCACGTTGCTTAAAGGCCACTGAAAAGCAACCTTTTTCAGTGGTCTCTTCTTTTCCCTGCAATTTCACTAACGACTCATAGCTTATTAAACAACACAACCTGACCATGGATAGCAAGAGATGAATTAATGGTCCCTTTTATGAACATGTTAACTACCTACCGTATAACTTGTTCATTTCGACAAATAGTAATAAGTGTCACAAATCAAAAGGAGGTGATCATAATGGACGCACAACGAGCACAAGAAATTTCTTCTTCTACAACTATGGCCAATGTAATGTATAACGGGAGTCCTGTCTACATTGAGCATGTAGACCAACAAAACGGAACAGCTACCATCCACTCTCTTGATAACCCAAATGAGAAACAGAGCGTTTCGGTAACGAGTTTGCAAGAGCAATAAGAGAGAGATTATATCCTCCTTACAATAACGAAACATGCCCTAACCTGAGGTTAGGGCATGTTTCGTTATTTTCCTATCTACTCTTTAAAAGTGACGTGCGGCTCCTTTTTTGTTGTAAACAAGAGAGTCAAGAATCCACAATAACAGTACGAAAATTTCGTATATTCAAATAACACCTCCCCACTCCAGGAAACAAGACCCATTAATTAACATTAGGGTGGGAATTGATCAAATAACCAAACAAAAAGAAGGTTAATGCACGATTAACTTAACTTAAAGGAATATATATACGTTTTTAGGTGATTGACTGTACAAAGAATATGTTTTATAATTTTAGAAACCATTCAGATAATTGCTTTTTTTCGAAAACATTTTTCACTTCTGAATTATATTTGTTACAACCTGAATATAGCGTTTTGGTTATTCCGTATCGAGAAGCATTCTTCTTATCATTTAAAAGAACCTTCCTCCATTTGATCACAGTTATCAGAAGAGTTAGGAAATGACCTTCCTTTAATCTAGTAACTTGATTCACACTCCCTGTGGTCCTATAAAAGAGGCTCTTGGAAACAAACAGATGAGTTATTACCACTTGGTAATTTCCTATATAAAATATAAAAAAACATATAAAAAAGGGGAAATAGAAATGAATAAAAAAGTATTGAAATTTGCAACGGCGATGTGCAGCGTTTCTCTAGCAGCCGTAATGTTAGTTGGTTGTGGAGGAAAAGAAGCTTCAGTAGAGGATTTTCCAAACAGAGAAATTGAAATGATTATTCCTTGGGCTCCAGGTGGAGGAAGTGATATCGAAGCTAGACTTGTAACAGAACATGCTCAAAACCACATTGATACGACATTTGTTAACGTTAACTTACCTGGTGTAGGTGGTACGGTTGGGTTAGAGGAATTGGAAGAAAAAGAAGCTAATGGATACCATTTAGGTCAAATTCATGAGGGACTTCTTGTTGCTCATCATTCTGATATTACACCAATCAACTTTGATAGCTTCGAACCGGTCGCAGCGATGTCATCTGCAAATCAAATTTTAGCCGTTTCTAGTAATCTAGGTGTTGAAACGTTAGAAGAATTCGTTGAACTTGGTCAAAATGAAGAAATTCGCTTCGGTGGTACGGTAAGTGGGATTCCTCGCGTTTGGCTTGAACAAATGGGACAAGAATTAGGCATTCAGTATAACCTTGTTGGGTATGAAGGGTTGAGTGAAGCAATCCAAGCACTTGCAGGCGGACACATTGATGCTGCAATTGTCGACTACCCTTCTGCTAATGACTTTGTTGATGCAGGTCATATGAAGTTTATCGCTGTCGGTACACAAGAAAGATTAGAACATGCTCCTGATTTAGAAACATTTGTTGAAAATGGATACGATATTAGTCTAGGCCTTAACCGCGGATATGTGGTACCAAAAGGGACACCACAAGAAATCATTGATCGTTTAGGAAAAATCTTTGAAGAAACAGCTAATGATCCTGCTTACATCGAAGCTGTGACAAACGCAGGAGCTGGGGTAGATTTCATGGGGCCAGAAGAATATAAAGAGCATTTAGAAGCTCAGGATGCCATCATTAAAAAAATTATTGCTGAGATCAATGCCTCTGAATAATTTTCCAAAGTAGCCTTAAACTAAGAGGGGCCTAGCTCAGGCCCCTTTTTTACTGTTAAATAAGCAAAAACATCATTGGAAGGAGGATAATAATGGGAGAATTACTTATTGGAATTGCCCTTATCGTATTATGCATACTGATTTATTCACAATCTGGAGACTTTCCACAATTTAATGAAACAACATTAAATCCTGGCTCATTCCCACAATTGATTGCAATCTTATTAGCTCTTCTTTCTCTCATCTTGATCATATTAAAAGGCAAGGAACTACTAAGCCAAAAAGCTGAGATCCATAAAAAAAATGTAAGCGAGTACTTAAAAGAGCTATTTGTAGAATACAAGCTAGTCTTTATTGCAATAGTGAACCTATTTCTTTATATCTTTTTGATGCAGTTTATAGGTTTTGTTGTCACAACGATCATCTTTATCATTGTAACCGGTTTAATTATCGGTCCAAAAAAGAAAAAAGATATTGTAAAGATTTCGATTATATCCGTTGTTATTACGGTTACAGCGTATATCTTTTTTGAAAATGTATTATACGTTCGATTCCCATCAGGGATACTTTTCTAGTAACAGAGAAAGGAGGTTATCAAGTTGTTTGATCTATTATTGTTAGGAATTGCTGAAATTTTTCAAATTCGAATACTTTTGATTATTTTGATAGGTGTGATAGTAGGGATTTTAGCAGGATTAATCCCTGGATTTACTGTGGCAATGGCCATTGTTCTTACCCTCCCCCTTACCTTTGGAATGGATCCGGTTGCCGGCGTAGCAGCTATGATCGGTGTTTTTGTTGGTGGGATGTCAGGGGGACTGATTAGTGCAGCTCTACTCGGTATACCTGGTACCCCATCATCGATTGCGACAACTTTTGATGCCTATCCGATGGCTAAAAAAGGCGAGCCTGGAAAAGCCCTTTCGATTGGGATATGGGCATCGTTTTTAAGTTCGATTATTAGTTTATTATTATTAGTGTCGATTGCCCCTCAAATTGCCAAATTCGCTTTATTATTTGGGCCATGGGAAATGTTCTCGTTAATTGTTGTTTCGTTAACGATTATCGCTAGTGTGACAGGTGACTCTGTTATAAAAGGGTTGATCGCTGGTTTATTTGGGATTCTAATTGCCACGGTTGGCGCTGATCCTATTGCAGGGATTTCCCGCTTCTCCTTTGACATCAGAGCGCTTAGAGCAGGGATTCCGTTTCTCGTTGTCTTAATAGGGATGTTTGCGATTTCTCGTCTTCTCGTTTCGTTAGAACGGAAGGAAATGACGAAAGATCAAGAAGACCGTCAAAAAGAAAAACTACAAAATGTGCAATTTGTGCTTCAACCAATCAAAACGTTGAAAAACGTATTATCAAAGCCTGGTACCTTGATCGGCTCTTCAGTGATCGGTTCCATTATTGGAGCGATTCCTGGAGCAGGTGGAAGTATCGCCAATATCGTCGCGTATGACCAAGCAAAAAAATGGTCGAAAAACCCTAAGAAATTTGGGACAGGCTGTGAAGAAGGGGTTATTGCTTCTGAAGCGGGGAACAACTCGACAGTTGGTGGGGATTTAATTCCAACTGTCGCCTTAGGGATTCCTGGTTCTGCTGTAACGGCCGTGTTACTTTCTGCTTTAATGGTACATGGGATATCACCAGGTCCTTTATTGATCGTGAATGAGCCTAATGTTGTAGGTGGTATCTTTTTTGCCTTTTTCGTCGCTTCCTTTTGGATGTTGATTACACAATTTATAGGCATTCGTTATTTTATGAAGGTAACGCAAGTCCCTACACACGTTTTGGTTCCTGTTATCTTGGTTTTATGTGTGATTGGTACGTTTGTCCTTAACAACCGCTTAACAGATTTATATATCCTTCTCGTTATGGGGATTATCGGGTATCTCTTCACAAAGTATAAATTTTCTTTAGCTCCAGCAATTATCGGTGTAATTCTTGGACCAATTGCAGAAGTGAATTTACGAAGAGCGTTTATGTCCGATCCAGACTGGACATTATTCTTCTCAAGACCGATTTCGCTAACGTTCTTAATTCTTACCGTTTTATCAATTGGATTTACGATTTGGCAAACGAAGAAAGCAAACGCACGCACGAAAGCAGATGCGTAAGAACTGAAGCTTGTATATGTGTTATCCGTTACGGAAAAGTACGAAAAAAACCATGTGTTTTCTATTAAATAGAAAAACATGGCTTTTTTTTCATTCGTTATATAGATTGACAATCGATAAATATGTGGCAGTACCAGGCATGCCAGAAAAAAGAATCCCCCTAGCAGGTGTTTCACTGCCAAAAAGGGGATCATCCTATTTAGTTCATTCTATACCAATCTACCAATTTAATTACCAAGTGGCCACTTCGCCGTCTGTTCGTGGTTCTGTCCCTCCGCTGAGTACGCCAGTCTTATTATTTCTCCAAATAATTTGACCACGTCCAAAGCCACCTTCATCAACACTCCTTTTGATGTTATGCCCTTTGCGCTGCAAGGCTTGAGCAATATGGTCAGGGAAGTTCGACTCGACCCAGACGGTTTTATCATTTGTCCACATCCAACGCGGTGCATCAAGTGATGCTTGTGGATTTAAATGAAAATCAACTGTGCTCATCACTACCTGTACATGCCCTTGCGGCTGCATAAAGCCTCCCATAACACCAAATGGACCGACTGCCTCGCCGTCTTTTGTTAGGAAACCAGGAATGATCGTATGATACGTTTTCTTACCTGGTACAAGGTAATTATCGTGGTTTGGATCAAGAGAGAAGTTATTTCCACGGTTTTGCAGAGCAATTCCCGTATTCGGAACGACAACCCCTGAACCAAATCCCATATAGTTACTTTGGATGAAGGAAACCATATTGCCATCTCCATCTGCTGCTGCAAGGTACACCGTTCCTCCCTTTTGCGGTTCACCAGGTTCAGGTGTTAGCGCTTCCTCACCAATTAATGCACGACGTGTTGCTGCATACTCCTCTGATAAAATCTTATCAACTGATACAGACATGGATTTTCCTTCGGTAATGTATTTTAATCCATCAGTGAAAGCAAGCTTCATCGCTTCAATTTGCTTATGATACGTTTCTACTTCTTCTTTTCCTTGGAACTCAAAGCCTTTTAAAATGTTCAAGGCATGCAAGGCGATTAACCCCTGACCATTTGGCGGGATTTCCCATACGTCATACCCACGGTAATTGACACTAATTGGTTGCACCCATTCTGGTGTGTAAGCTTCTAAGTCGCTCTTACGAATATAGCCGCCATACTTCCTAGAAAGCTCATCAATCTGATCTGCTAGCTCTCCTTTGTAGAATGCTTCTGCATTCGTCTCAGCAATTAAACGCAATGTGTCCGCATGCCCCTGTGACTTCCAAATGTCGCCGGCTTTTGGCGTTTCTCCATTCGGTGCAAATGTTTCAAACCAAGCAGCAAACTCGTCACCTTTTCCAACTTTCGAAAACGTCTCAAACCCACTTTTCCAATATTTTGCTAATGTCGGCGAAACAGGAAACCCATTCTCAGCATAGTCAATCGCAGGAGCTAACACTTGAGTTAATGGCAATTTCCCGAACCTTTTCGACAATTCTGCCCAACCTCCAGGTGTACCAGGTACCGTTACTGGTGTTAAGCCGTATTTAGGCAGTTCCTTTTCATAACCTGCTTCCTTCACAGCTTCAGGCGTTAGTGCCATAGGAGCTTGTCCACTTGCATTTAACCCATGAAGCTCACCTTTCACCCATACTAATGCAAATGCATCAGAGCCAATTCCATTTGATGTCGGTTCAACAACGGTTAAACAGGCAGCCGTAGCAATCGCTGCATCTATCGCATTTCCACCTTCTTTAAGGATTTGTAACCCCGCTTGAGCCGCTAACGGTTGCGACGTTGCCACCATCCCTCTGTTTCCATATACGACATTACGTTGAGATGCATAAGGATAATAAAGCGAATCATAAGTATTTGTCATTTTCCTTCTCCCCCTAACTTTAGTAAAGAAAATCCTCTTTTTTCTTCCCTTTATATTATAAAAAAGAGATTTTTTTGATCAATTTGTATATTTTTAATTATAGTTCAATATCTTTTGCACGTCCATGAGTTATTGATATTTCAGAATATTCAACCAAGGTGATTTCGCTATCTTTCTAGCTAATTTTTTAAAGGAAATACTCCCTCTAAAATAGCAATTTGAATACTAAATTCTCTTATTCATTATTTACAAATAATATCCTTGTATACAGACAGTACGTTAGTGCATCACTTTTCGGGAACCCATAAATGAAGAGTAAAGTGATTATGGCTAACTATCCCGCGGGAAATACATGATATGACAAATTTCCACACGTACATAAAAAAAGAAAGCAGGTAGTAAATTTACTACCTGCTCCCACCCCATTCGTAGGCCAGACACTTACTCCATTGTTGCTAAAATGTCTTCGATCTTACGTGACACTAGTGGATAAAATTGCTCTTTGGCATGCCTTGTTTTATTTCCTCCGAAAAATCCAGTACCTGGGCACGTTTTCACAGAATGACCTTCACTGTTATCTAACACTCTTTCCTTCGTGTTCATATCCCACCAATGGTGATAAGTAATGCTGTCAATGGAAGGAGTTAAACCAAATTTGATACAAAGCAAGGCAGTGATATAAACAATCGTTTCCTTTTGCTGTTCACTCATTTCATCATAGCCAAGATCGAAATTACCGACACTTTCAATGTTTAACCCTACTGAGTTCGCTTTAGGCTCAATGGTCCCGTCTGGAGCGTTGTTAAAAGGCCTTGAAACGGCTACTTTCCCATCTGGAAACGTAGTGATGTTTTGAGCGATATTCTCCCATCCTACTTCTTTCGTATGATAATACTCCATCCCCCTTAATAAAGAAAAATGATTAGAACCATTAAAATGTCCATATGCTGGAGACCATGTATGATGCTGTTGAATGATGCTTATTTTTCGAGTAAATTCATTGTTAAATAACCAATTTCTAAATTCTTCCCTTGACATCAGAACATGTTGTCCTTCCATTGCCAGTTTTTTAGGAGGGATCTTTAATTTTTGCCCTATGTATATGGTGTCTGATTGCAGTCCATTTGTTTCTTTTATCGCCTCAACAGTGGAATTATAAGCTCTTGAAAGCTTCCAGAGCGTATCCCCAGCAACCACTTCATATCTCATCGGCACAAACAACCGCTGA
Source organism: Halalkalibacter kiskunsagensis (assembly GCF_037027555.1). Taxonomy (NCBI): domain Bacteria; kingdom Bacillati; phylum Bacillota; class Bacilli; order Caryophanales; family Bacillaceae; genus Halalkalibacter; species Halalkalibacter kiskunsagensis. The sequence goes on from NZ_JAXBLX010000048.1 coordinate 26,891, forward strand.
CCAACTAATAATAAATCGGATTGCAACCCATTTGTTACTTTTAAATCATCTACAGTCGTATCGTATGTAGTTGCGATTTTCCATAGAGTATCTCCAGATTTCACATCATAAAGGTTGCTATGATTATGATTGACTGCAGCTGCATGTACAGGAGATATGCACATCACTATGCTTAAAACGATACTAATTAGTAGCACAAGTTTATTGTTCATTTTGTCCATCCTTTCAAAGTGAGATCACTAAAAAACAAAACGCTAATCAATGGAAATTAGACAGTTTTTTTCTATTTCTCCTTTAATAGGTTGTAAAACAGCAATGAAATTATCCTCTTTCTTTATTGTTAAATTTTAGTGCGAGATGGGCCGTGCATATAGAAAAGAGACCAAATCATCTATGATTTGGTCTAGCAAGTGCCTGGCACGCCCCGAAGTTTGTGGATTACCTAGGAAACAAAGTCATCATTGGTCCAATCAGTAATAAACATATGACCGGGAGCATGTGTAATCATATAGGGAATATTCGCTTGCACGGCTGCCGCTTGCGGAGTCACCCCGCACGCCCAAAAAACGGGAGTCTCTTTGTCTTTGATGTCGACAAATTCTCCGTAGTCAGGACGTTCGATCTCGTCAATTCCGATTTCACTTGGGTCTCCAATATGCACAGGGGCCCCGTGCATATTGGGAAATCTCTTCGTAATCTCAATCGCTTGGTCTACATGCTCGTTGGCAATCGGTCTCATTGAAACGACAAGCGGTCCCGAAAAACGCCCTGCAGGGATTGTTGCAATATTTGTTCTGTACATTGCTACGTTTTTCTTACTCTCAACATGGCGAAGCGAAATCCCATTTTTCAGTAGCTGACTTTCAAAGGTAAAGCTACACCCAAGCAAAAAAGTGACATAATCATCTTGAAAAACATCGATAATATCTGCTCGTTTTTCTTGTAGTTTGCCATTTTCATAGACATGATAAAGGGGAATATCGGTTCGGATGTCCGATCCCTTTGCAAGACGTGATTCATAAACCCCAGCTTCTAGCACATCAATCAACGGGCATGCTTTTTGATTTCGGTACGCATATAAGAAAAAGTCGAAAGCAAACTCTTTTGGAAGAATCACGACATTTGCTTGTACAAATTCATCACAGGCTCCTGACGTGTTTTGTTGAAACTCTCCACTTCTTATCCTTTGTCTCACTTCTTTTGATTTCATGACCATTCCCCTCCCGTTTAAAATGACTCTTTTCCTATGTAGAGGACGTTCTACTTCCGATAGGAGAAATAGTTACCTCTTCAGAGACGAGAGCCTCACGTAATTCCTTCGCAAACTCAAGTGCGCTTGGTCCATCTCCATGAACACAAATCGTATCAGCTTGCATCGGAATAGTCGAGCCATCAACCGCACGAACCGTACTCGTTTTCACCATCGTCAATACTTGTTCCACCGCATCCGCAGTATTGTGAATCAGCGCATTTTCCTCGGTACGAGAGGTTAATGTCCCATCAGTCTGATACGTTCGATCCGCAAATACCTCATTGGCCACCGTTAATCCAACGTGCGTGCCCGCTTTTGTTAGCTCACTTCCTGATAACCCAAACAAAACAAGGGATGGATCTGTATCATAAACCGCCCGAGCGATCGCCTCGGCTACAAGAGGATCTTTCGCAGCCATGTTAAACAGCGCTCCATGTGGCTTCACGTGATTCATAGGCACGTCATGAATGTGACAAAAACCTTTCAGCGCATTGATTTGATAAATAACAAAATGGTAAATGTCTGTTGGGTCTGTTTGAATGACCCTTCTCCCAAACCCGAGCAAATCAGGAAATCCTGGATGCGCGCCAATGCTAACGCCTTTTTCTTTCGCCATTTTCACTGTTTTCGCCATCACATTGTGATCCCCCGCGTGATACCCACAAGCAATATTTGCTGACGTAATATGATCTAAAATAAGTTCATCTTGTCCAACGACAAACGAACCAAAGCTTTCTCCTAAATCACAATTAAGATCTACCGATTTCATGACAATCTCCTTTCATTAGTAGAGGTACGACTTTTTGGTTAAACTCACTCGGTCTTAACCGAGAGCGAATCGTCTTAGCCTTCCACTGTTGTAGTATGCTTCGCTCATTGCAGTGTTTACTAAAAGGTAAAAACCAACCTTCCTTCGAAGCTAGCAATGGCTTCTCTCGCTGCGCGCCTTCTATGAGAAACCCATTCATAGAAGGCTTAAAAAATAACAGCGATTCCGCGCAATTTGAGGAAATGCAGAGAATTTGCAATGGCTTCTCTCGCTGCACGCCTTCTATGAGAAACCCATTCATAGAAGGCTTAAAAATAACAACGATTCCGCGCGATTTGAGGAAATGCAGAGAATTTGCAATGGCTGCGCACGGCGTACGCCTTTTGAGAAGATCGTTCAAAAGGCTAAAAACCAAACGCCGGCTTCGCTCATTGCGAGAGTATTTACTAAAAGGTAAAAACCAACCTTTTAGTAAATACTCTAAAACAACTGTGGGATCATTTGGATAAGTGTGCGTATACCTAAATAAGTCGTTAGTGCCACAACAACAGCTCCAAATATAGTCATCCAAACGGGGTGCTTGTAGTCACCAATAATCGTTGAGCGATGTGCGGCTAGTAAAATACACCCTAATGTTAAAGGAAGGATGAGCCCATTAAAAGCACCTGCTAATATTAATAGCATAACGGGGCGTCCGATCAAGGCAAACACAATCGTTGAAAACACGATAAAGCCAATCGTCCAATAATTTTTGTACTTTTCAATAGCTGGATGAAAGGTCGTTAGAAACGAAACAGATGTATAGGCTGCCCCAATCACGGACGTAATCCCGGCAAACCATAGCACTAACCCGAAAATGCGATAGCCAATTTCCCCAGCTGCAATTTGGAAGACAGAGGCTGTTGGATTATCCGCATTTAAGGCAAAGCCCGCAGACACAACCCCTAACACAGCTAGAAACAAAATAAATCTCATAATAGAAGCGACAACAATGCCTGAAATTGCGGTCTTCGTGACATGACCGATATTCTCTTTCCCTGAAACACCTGCGTCTAACAGCCTGTGACCACCAGCAAAGGTAATGTATCCCCCGACGGTTCCACCGACTATTGTGATAATCGTCATAAAGTCGACTTCAAGAGGGACGAACGTACGAAGCGCTGCCTCTGCATAAGGTGGTTTGCTCACGATCATCACATAAGTCGTTAACAAAATCATTAATCCACCTAGGTACCGAACAATTTTATCCATTGCGACATTGGCTTCTTTAAGAGAGAAAATGACAATACAAATCACACCGGTCATAATGGCGCCAACTCGAGTATCAAAGCCAAGCAATGCATTCACACCAAGACCGCCTCCAGCGACGTTCCCAATGTTAAAGGCCAGCCCGCCAAGTACAATGAAAAAAGCAACGACATACCCTAAGCCCGGCAAGACGGCATTGGCTATTTCCTGTCCTCTCATTTTTGAAACGGCAATAATGCGCCAGATGTTCATTTGTGCGCCAATATCTAGAAAGATTGATACTAAAATAACAAAAGCAAAGCTTGCCAACAAAGTTTCCGTAAACACTGCCGTTTGCGTTAAGAATCCAGGTCCAATTGCAGACGTCGCCATTAAAAATGCCGCACCAGTCATCGCACTTAAGCGTTGTTTCGGTGTCATTTGCTGCTTTTCTTCAAGCGAATTTCGTGACATGTAACTTCACCCTTTCTTTTTGCCGTATTCATTATCTAGCTCGTCTAGACAATTCCTACTAGCATTTAGTAGAATAAATAAGTAATCTAAATGTTCAAAATCGTATTCGATAAAGGGGAGTTACTCGTGCAAAACAAGAACAAAACCGTTGTTAAGTCCATGGAACTCCTGGATCTTTTTCGAACCAATCGGAAGTTAAGCTTAAATGAAATGGTTCACCTGTCTGGCATTCCGAAAACCTCTGTCCACCGGATGGTCGGTTCGCTTGAAGCGATGGGCTTTCTAAACAAGGACGCAGAAGGGAAGTATACACTCGGCATGCTGTTTCTTGAGTTTGGACAACTCGTTGCTGAGCGCCTCGATATGAAGCAAATTGCCTATCCGATTATGAAAGAGCTTCGTGATAACATTGGCGAAGCTGTTAACTTGACGTTGAAAGAGAACCAGGAAGCGATCTATGTTGAAAAGCTTGATACGACGCATCCTGTGAGACTGTTTACAAAAATAGGAAGACGCTCTCCCCTCTATACAGGAGCTTGTTCACGAATTATCCTTGCTTATTTACCAGAAAAAGAACAAGAAGAGTACCTCAATGTAACAGAGCTTATACCTTATGGAATAGGGACGATCACAGACAAAGATACACTCCGCTCTGTTTTACGCCAGTCCAGGCAAGATGGATATACGGTTAGTTATTCGGAACTCGAAAACCATACATCGTCCGTCGCTGCCCCAATTTTTGATCACACTGGCCGAGTAGTAGGCGGCATTAGTGTGGCCGGTCCCGATGTCCGCTTTCAAAAAGAGCAATTGCCGACATTGATAGCACAAGTGAAAACAGCTGCAGCAACCATCTCACAAAAGCTCGGCCATTCAAGCCCTTTACGAACATAAGGTAGAGGGCTTTGTTTCGTAAGTTCTCTATTCTACTCGTTTTCCTCATAATCAAATTGATGCTTATCCAAAAATGTCGTGTTAAAATCACCATTTACAAACGATTCATGAGACAACAATTTCAAATGAAATGGAGTCGTCGTCTGAATCCCTGTCACAACAAGTTCTTCAAGCGCTCGTTTCATGCGTTGGATTGCGTCCGTTCGATCTTTTCCCCACACAATAATTTTAGCAACCATCGAATCATAAAAAGGAGAAATTGTATACCCTGGATAAATCGCACTGTCTACCCTGACCCCAAATCCACCTGGAGGAAGGTACATATCTATTTTTCCTGCTGATGGCATAAAGTTTTTGAGCGGGTTTTCCGCGTTAATCCGGCATTCAATCGACCACCCATTAATTACGACCTCGCTTTGTGTAAACGAAAGGGGATGTCCCGCCGCAACAGCAAGCTGTTCTTTAATAAGATCGATTCCTGTCACCATTTCAGTCACAGGGTGCTCAACTTGAATCCGAGTATTCATCTCCATAAAATAAAAGTCTCCGTGTTTGTCGAGTAAAAATTCGACTGTTCCGACACCATGATAATTAACAGCTTCGGCTGCTTTGACAGCAGCTGCACCCATTTGCTCACGAAGGGAGGAGTCGAGTGCCGGAGACGGAGCCTCTTCGACTAGCTTTTGATGCCGTCGTTGAATCGAACAATCCCGCTCGCCAAGATGTACAACATTTCCATGTTTATCAGCAATAATCTGAACTTCAACATGGCGAGGTTCTTCTACGTATTTTTCTAAATAGACTCCCGCATTTCCAAACACCGTTTTCGCTTCGTTTTGCGCTTGGCGAATGGCCTTGTCTAGTTCTTTCTCATCATACGCGAGTCTCATTCCCTTGCCTCCACCACCTGCTGTCGCTTTAATAATGACTGGAAATCCAATATCCCTTGCAATAACAAAAGCATCTTCGACTTCATCAATGAGCCCCTCTGTCCCTGGAACCGTCGGAACTCCCGCAGACTTCATCGTTTCTCTTGCTACTGACTTATCACCCATTTTCTGTATTGACTCAGGTTCTGGACCAATAAAAACAAGATTGCATGCTTGGCATAATTCAGCGAAATCGGCATTTTCGGAAAGAAACCCGTAGCCTGGGTGAATCGCATCTGCTTGCGTAAGGAGCGCCACACTCATCAAATTCATTTTGTTCAAATAGCTATCTTTGGAAGCAGTTGGTCCAATGCAGAAGGCTTCATCTGCTAACTTTACATGCAACGCCTCACGGTCAGCCTCTGAATAAACAGCAACGGTGGCAATCCCCATTTCCTTACATGCCCGAATGATTCGAACCGCTATTTCTCCTCTATTTGCAATTAATACTTTTTTTAGCATCATATCCTCCTTTTCTAACGCTTTGGAAAACCGGCGTTGCTAGCTTAGTTTGACTTTCACTAATGGCTGGCCATACTCGACTAACTGTCCATCTTCCACTAATTGTTCAACGACTTCTCCACTCACTTCGGCTTCGATTTCATTAAATAACTTCATTGCCTCAACGATACAAACAACCGTCGTTTCCGTTATTTTTTCCCCTGCTTGTACAAACGGTTTTTCATTTGGCCCAGGGGACGAATAGAATGTTCCGACCATTGGAGATACAATTGTATGTACGTCTGACTCGTTTTCCGTCTTTTCTTGTTGCAATGCAACCGACACTTCCTTTTTTTCCTCCACCTTTGGTAAGACGGTTGGAGCAGGCGTCTCTTTGTATTCGTGAACTTCGGTTTCGTCCGTTCTACTTCTTTTAACAATTTCTATTTTACTTCCTTCATGCTTAATCGAAAAATGATCAATGGACGATTGATCAATGATTCGTATCAAGTCTTTGATCTCGTGTATTTTTAACATATTAGCTACTCCTCACCCATATATAAATATTTATCACATCTCTGTCATTTTCAGTGCGATTCCTGCACGCAACTCCAGTAAATCCATCTCTCTGTTCACATACAATGCCTCTGCCTCTTGCATACTCACTTCTTTAAATTGAATGGATCCCCCTGGCTTTGCTTGTGCTAAAAGAGAAATATCAACGGTTATGACTTGCCCGATTCTTGGATACCCTCCGGTCGTTTGCCTGTCTGCTAGCAAAATAATTGGCTGGCCATTGGACGGTACTTGAATCGTCCCAAGAGACACTGCTTCTGAAATCACCTCAAAAGACTGGGTAAGCTCTAACGGATCCCCCGACAGCCTGTAGCCCATCCGGTCCGATTGTGGAGATACGTTGAACACTTGGTCAAAAAATGCCGTTCTCGCCTGTTCAGTAAACTGTTCATAATGAGTCCCACGTGTGACTCGTATTGTCGTAATCTTCTCCTCTGGGACGACACGTTCTGTCTGAACACTCCATGACGTTGTCGAAAAATACTTATCACCTCTCTTTGCTAACTGTTCCATTAGCTGCACCGCATGTTCGGATGGAGCTTTAACCGCTAGAACATCGCCCGCTTCTAATGTTCGCCCGAAATACCCGCCAATTCCTGCACGAAGATAAGTGCTTGCACTCCCCATTACTTTCTCCACACGAAACCCGCCTGCGACCGCAAGATAAGCGCGGCATCCCGACTTGCATGGACCAAATTGAAGGACACTTCCTTTTTTAACATAGACCGGTTTCCATAACGGAATCGGATAACTATCAATCGTTGGCGATAGTTCCCCACCTGTAATCGCAAGAAGAAGATCTTCCTCGATTTCCACGGAGGGCCCTGTCAATGTGATTTCCAGCGCCGCTTCTGCTTCCTCATTCCCAACTAATAAATTAGCTACGCGATGTGCATAGGAATCCATTGCCCCACTCATAATCACGCCATACTTTTGAAAACCGACTCTCCCTAAATCTTGAATACTTGTAAGCAAACCCGGACGCAGAACTGTCATACTCATAGTGAGTCCCTCCCGTACGCTGAATACTCTTCGAATGATATCGGCTTGAAGCGAATCACATCCCCCGGTTGTAGCAACGATGGTGGATTCTCCTTTGGACGGAAAAACTCCAATGGACTCCGGCCAATGATCTGCCAACCACCAGGTGACTCAATCGAGTAGACTCCAGTCTGTTTGCCTGCTATTCCAACCGACCCTTTTGCGATCTTCATCCGTGGTTCAGATCTACGCGGAGCAGCGATTTGTTCAGGCATTCCACCTAAATACGGAAACCCTGGTGCAAATCCAATCATATAGACGAGATATTCTCCCTTTGAATGAATATGAATCACTTCATCCGGATTTAGACTGTTGTGCTTTGCGACAAATTCTAAATCCGGACCAAATTCTCCACCATAGCACACAGGAATTTCAACCTCTCTTGTTTCCTCTTTCATTGCCTCTCCTAGATGCAAAACAATTTCGCTTAGCTTCGAATACATGATTTCATAAGCTGTTTCGCTATTCTCTGGACACACTTTCTTCTCTATTTGAAGTACACGAACCGGATCATAATACACCGTGACACTTGTGAATGCAGGGACATATTCAACCATTCCTTCAAGTGAACATGTATCCAAATACTGTGTTAGCGTTTTCACCTTTTGGTGCAATGAGACATCAATCGTTGTTCCAAACGTCACCATAATCGCTCGATCTCCTAGTGGATGAATATTACATTCTTTCCCACCATTTAAACTCATTTCATCACCACTTTTCAAAATTCCGAATTCCGGAACTGTCATTCCGTTTTTTGAATACAGTAATTATTATAATTGTTCGAATATAAAAACACAACACAAAGTGTTAAGTAATCTCTCTATACTTTGCGTTAAATCAGAAAAACAATGCGACAATGACTCTATTTTAATAGCTCTTATTTTTATGCGAGAATGTAATTATGACCATAACTATTTCACGGGAAATACATAAAATGACAAACTTCCCCACGCACATAAAAAGTGAGAGCAGCTACTTTACTCTGCTCTCACTATCATTTATTCCTATTTCTAAGAGCAGCAACTAAGCTATTCCTAGCCTATGCTCTCACTAAATGATGAACAAAAGGTACGTGTCCCCAGAGTGTTAACCGGTCCCTTAATACTCAATATCCTCATAATCCTTTGGCTGAGGTACCGGTTGCCCCTTCCCACTTCCAGAAATATCATTTGTATTTTTCTGTTCGTTTTGTCTATTCTCTTGCCTTTCAATAGCACCATTGGCATTTCGCTTTCCGTGTTTTTTGATGGTGATCAACCCTTTCCATTATTCTAAAATGAATACCCTACGTTTAAATGATTCCACCAGATGTAAAAAAAATGTGCAATATATATGGAAAACACGCCTACTCCTAATTAAAAAGGTTGCAAAAAAGAATCCTCGCCTAAGTTCGTTTAATGTAATCGGTGCTTGAGCTAGGGTGTTAAACTCTTCAACATCATATTTAATGAGTTATTATCACCAAAAAACTGAGTGCTACTAACATTCGGTGAATGCAACGACTGCCGCATTAAGAGCGGCTGACTTTGATAGAGACACTTATAGAAAAAAGTAACATCCTAAGGGGGACATGATGTAACCATCGGCTTACTCGAAGAAGATGTTGCCCTTTCAAGAACGCTTTCTCTTCATGCAGTTCTCCCGTCCTCCTTACCTTGTGCGGTGGAGCCTGGCAACGTCCTGGCTCGCCATTTCTCTTCTACGGGGAAGTCGGACTTGATTCCTTTTCTTGGAAGTTGATTCACGAAGTTTTACGAACAGAATCGTGCTCGTCTCACAGGGGGACACGATGTGTTTCAGAGAAGTTTATTCACGATGTAACCATCGGCTCATTCGAAGAAGATGTTGCCCCTTCGGGACAAAAGCTCTTTTGCGCCTTGAGCAGTCTGTTTATGCGCACAAAAAAAGACAACCCTATTGGGTTGTCTTTTATCTGCCTGGCAACGTCCTACTCTCACAGGGGGAAGCCCCCAACTACCATCGGCGCAAAAGAGCTTAA
>NZ_JAXBLX010000049.1:0-33419 GCF_037027555.1 Halalkalibacter kiskunsagensis
TAGGCATAGAAAAAGCTCCCCCAAGGTAAACAGATTTTTATTTTTTAATCTGTCTACCTTTAGGGGAGCATATCATAATGACGTCAACAGCTTTTTGTTTTACCTTGTAATGTAAGGAGAGTTAGTTGGTGATAAATTCAAACCGGTTAATTTATGGCAATTAGAAGGCTAGGTTTTCTAAATATTTCACATGAATTGGTTCATGTTGGTTACGCTAATACTAACAGAAAGGAAAGGGTGACCCATTTCATGAAACGTTTTCACCAGTTGTTTCTTCTCACACAAGTTCTCTTAGTGGCCTCAATCGTTGTTACGTCTTTGGCGCCAGTTCAAGCAGAAGTGTCGGGGGAAGAGGGCAAACAAGAGTGCTACCAACATGAGAAAGAAATAACAAAAGATTTAAAAGTGCATTTTGACTTTTATTACGAATTACTAGCCGAGAAATTTGCACCTACTGAAATAGAAAAATGGAAAGAAATAAGATCTGAACGTGATTTACTTCAGAAGAAATTAAAAGAAGCGAAACAAAAAGGCGAACTTGAAAATGGTGAAGCAATTGACAATGCTTGGCTCGATCGTCATAGTGAATTGCATGACTCTTTTAATGTAGCAGTTGAAAAACGTGATGAAGAGCTATTAACCCAACTTATCCCACAGATGTTTGAACATTATGCGGTGTTAAACAAAGTATATAAGAAACGTTTAAATTTAGAAAATTAATTGGAAAGTAACTCAAGCTAGATCTGCAAAGCTATTAGTTCTAATAATGTGTTGTGACTAGTAAAGTAAGAAGGCAGGTCTTGTACTGATAACGCAGAGAAGGAATAAAACAACCTAGAGAAAAGTGTTAAGTCTAAAAGATGAGTATTATGAGAATTTCTTCGTTGCAGTTTGAAGGGAAGCATGTGAATTCGCATAGTGACAATCATTTTTGTCATTATGTGAATTAGTATGTTTATTGAGGTTGGAAATCTATTACAATGGGCCTATTACTACGGATCTTTATTTTTTTGTTTACAAATCGTAAAGCTTACGATATAATTCATAATTGTGATAAAACGTAATCGTTACGAAAGGGGATTGTTATGAAAAAGATATCTAGTTTGTTTGCTCTTATCCTTATTGTTTCCTCATTTCTAGTAGCGTGTGGTGGAGCAGGGCAAACAGAAGAACAGCAACTAGGAAAGGAAGACCCTGCTGAAGAAGTTGAGGTATTAGAATTATATACAACGATTTTTCCGCTTGAAGATTTTGCAAATAAGATTGGTGGAGATTTTGTGAACGTCACAAATCTCGTTCCCATTGGTGCAGATGCTCATACATTTGAACCAACTGCTCGCGAAATGATTAGTGTAGCAGAAGGTGATGCATTTATTTATAACGGGGCTGGCCTTGAAGGGTTTGTCGATGCGCTTATTGAAACACTTGAAGACGAAGGTGTGGCGATTGTAAAAGCGTCAGAAGGAATCGACTTCATTGACTACGGTGATGATCATAGTGACGGACATGAAGAAGAGCACGAAGAACATGGACATGAAGAAGAACACGACCATGAGCACGAAGAGCATGGACATGAAGAAGAGCACGAAGAGCACGGAAACGAAAAAGAGCATGACCATGAAGAAGACCATGAACACGATCACAGTCATGATGAAGATCCGCATGTCTGGTTAGATCCTATTCATTCTATTACTCTTGCAGAAAACATTAAAAATACATTAATCGAGTTATTGCCAGAACAAGAAGAAATCTTTACATCTAATTTTGAAGAGGTAAAAACTGAATTAGAAGCAATCGATTCAGAGTTCCAAGCGATGGTGGATGCGGCTGCGAAAGACACTTTCTTTGTCTCACATGCAGGATACGGCTATTGGGAAGAAAGATACGGAATTCACCAGATTGGGATTAGTGGTATTTCACCCACAAATGAGCCATCTCAACGCCAATTACAAGACATCATTCAACTCGCGAATGAAAATGGATTAGAATATGTAATGTTTGAACAGAACATCCCCACAAAAGTTGCAGATGTTGTAAAGGATGAAGTAGGTGCAGAAGCGCTATACCTTCATAACCTTGAAGCACTTGTTGCAGAAGATGTGGACAATGGCGAAGATTACTTTAGTCTAATGAGAAAGAATATTGAAGCTTTAGGGACGGCTTTACAGTAAGAAAGAGGGCTCACATAAATAGCTCACAGTTTGCCTTTCGTGAAGGAGATTATATCTCTTTCACGGGAGGCTTTTCTAAACACCATCAATACTTAGGAAGGATCAAAAGGGAGATTGTCACCTTTTGATCCTTCCTTTTTTATGTGCTTCTGAATAAGCATTATGCAGCATATAGTTAAAAGAATAATTACTATGACATGGAGGTGCGTAAAATGAACGAACATACTCAAAGGAAATATTTTTACCCATACGCAAGTCCATTTGACCCCTGTCCCCCTATTAAAGTTAAGTCCTATGAGACTCCACCGAATCTCTATCTCGGGTACCAACCTTATGGACTGCAGCAATTTAAACCGCAGGAAGCGTTATACTGTGGGACGTTATGGCCTGCTCTATATTCGCCATATGAAAACCCATATAAATCTGTAAGGGAGTGATGGTCATGAGTCAGAAGCAACTTCCGAAAGAGTTTTATCCGTTGATGGAACAACTGCAGGCAGTTGATTTTGTATTGGTTGAGTTAACACTTTATTTAGATACACATCCAAATGACACGAATGCGATTCAGCAATTTAATGAAACAGCTCACTATAGCCACCAATTAAGGCAACAAGTTGAACAGTATTATGGACCGTTGCAGCAGTATGGAAACAGTTATAGTGGATATCCGTGGAATTGGAATGAGTCACCTTGGCCTTGGCAATTGTAAAAGAGTGGAGGGAACATAAATGTGGATTTATGAAAAAAAACTACAATATCCAGTGAAGGTTAGTACATGTAATCCGACTTTGGCAAAATACTTAATAGAACAATACGGTGGAGCAGATGGAGAACTTGCAGCTGCACTGCGCTATTTAAATCAACGCTATACGATACCGGATAAAGTAATTGGTTTGCTAACAGATATCGGAACGGAAGAGTTCGCTCACCTTGAAATGATTGCAACGATGATCTATAAATTAACAAAAGATGCGACACCTGACCAATTGAAGGAGGCTGGCCTTGGGGATCACTATGTAAATCATGGGGAAGCATTGTTTTATCAGAATGCAAGCGGTGTGCCATGGACGGCTTCTTATATTCAAGCGAAAAGCGACCCAATTGCTGATCTATATGAAGACATTGCTGCAGAAGAAAAAGCAAGAGCAACGTATCAATGGATAATTAATATGTCCGATGATCCTGATTTAAATGATGGTTTGAAATTCCTACGTGAACGCGAGGTTGTACACTCTCAACGATTTAGAGAAGCGGTAGAGATGTTAAAGGAAGACAGAGACACAAAGAAAACATTTTAAGTATAATAAACGAAGAGAAACAACTGACTTCAATAATTCGGGCCCTTCTAAAGTAAGCTAGAAGGACTTAGAATCTAGGAGTCAGTCTATACTTTTTTATACAAGCCTTCTTGATGAAATTAGTGGTTATATAAAAAAGAAATGCGTCTGCTGTTTGAATATGAAGGAACATATTAATTGGATTTCTTAAGGAAACAGGGTACAATAAATAGAAGAATGCTTGAGAGGTGGAGAGATAATGCAATTTAATTTTTATATGAATGACGTTGTGAACATTGCAAGACAAGAAATGGTTGAAGCAGGTTATGAACAATTACAAACTTCTGAAGAAGTCGATGAAGTATTGAAAAAAGAAGGAACGACACTTGTAATGATCAACTCTGTATGCGGATGTGCAGGAGGAATTGCTCGTCCAGCAGCAGCGTATATGAAAAATTACGAAACAAAACCAGATCGCTTTGTAACTGTTTTTGCTGGTCAAGATAAAGAAGCTACATCAAGAGCAAGAGAGTATTTCACTGGTTATGCTCCTTCTTCACCATCATTTGCTCTTTTAAAAGATGGTGAAATCAAAACAATGGTAGAACGCTTTGAAATAGAAGGACATGAGCCGATTCAGGTTGTTCAAAAACTCGAGAAAGCATTTGATGATTACTGTAAGGAATAGATTATTAGCACCTTGGGAAAAGCTTGAAGGTAAAGACCTTTGAGCTTTTTCCTTTTTTATGTCGGAAGGAAGTTTAGAAACAATTATTGACAGACTTCACGTGAAGGGTATGTATGGTATAATGAACTATAAGTTAAATAAGGAGAGTGTGCAACAAATGCAAGCTTTGTATGATCAAATTCAAGTGTATTTAAATATGGAAGAGGAAATTACGTTCAAAGAATTTAGCGATTACTATCGCAAAGTTCTCGCTGAATTAAGTGACGTTCATGAGTCTTTAGATGAAGAAATGGTTTGGAAAAGCCTATTCATTGTTGAGAATGTTATGTCTAATGCAGAAGGACGCGCTAATTCTGCAAAGGGATCTGAATCCAAGAAATATGCAAAAATGGCACAACGTCTTCAACTATGGGCGAAAAACCTTGCATCACGTTTAGGGGAAGCTGGCTATACAGAAGAAGACATTAGCGAACGCTTTAACCAAATGCTTGAAGAAGGGTCACCTGCGACTGAAGCAAAGTAGTATTCAAAAGTAAGAGAGAATTGATGCTTGACTTCTATTCTCTCTTACGTTAAATTAGTATATGTCGCTTGTTATTAATGCGCCTATGGTGAAAGGGATATCATTCAAGATTCCGGTTCTTGCGTTGTAGGTTCGAGTCCTACTAGGCGCGCCATTTTACCTCTATAAATTAAAGTAACTATCCTCTATTCAATTCTCTTTCCTCACACTCTTATACAACATCATTTTAACGTACAACTCTATTACGTAGAATACCAATCCCCCTCACAAAAGATTCATGAAAGAGGCGGATTGCTTTTTAGTTCAATAGAACTTTAGTTAGTTTGAGCTTGAAACATCGCTTTTGCTTCTTTACGACGTCGGTGTAAAATAGGCTCTGTGTAACCACTTGGCTGCTCTTTGCCTTTAAAGACTAAATCCAAGGCCGCTTGGAATGCAACTGAATGCTCATAGTCAGTTGCCATCGGGCGATAGTTAAGGTCTCCAGCATTTTGCCGATCGACAATTTTTGCCATCCGTTTTAAAGTTTCAAGCACTTGCTCCTTCGTACAAATACCATGGTGTAGCCAATTGGTCATATGTTGACTGGAAATACGAAGAGTAGCACGATCTTCCATTAATGCTATATTGTTTATATCAGGTACTTTTGAACAACCGATTCCTTGGTTGATCCAGCGAACAACATAGCCAAGAATTCCTTGAGCGTTGTTATCTAGTTCTTGTTGAATATCTTCTCGGTTCCAGTCCGAATTTTTGGCAATTGGAATTTGCAAAATAGAATCAGTTAAATCGTTAGAGCGTTTGATTAATTGGTCTTGAACAGTCGGTACGTCAGTTTCATGATAATGGAGTGCATGCAACACAGCTGCTGTCGGGGACGGAACCCATGCCGTGTTTGCACCTGCCTTTAGTTGACCGCTCTTTTGCTGTAACATATCAGCCATTAAATCTGGCATAGCCCACATGCCCTTGCCAATTTGAGCGCGCCCTTTGAAACCGGTAGCCAAACCTACGTTTACGTTAGATGTTTCATAGGCGTTTAGCCATGTTGACAGCTTCATTTCATGTTTACGAATCATAGGGCCAGCTTCCATTGACGTATGCATTTCATCACCAGTTCGATCCAAGAAGCCTGTATTAATAAAGACTACTCTATCTTTTACTTGCCTGATACACGCCCTTAAGTTCAAGCTAGTCCGTCGTTCCTCATCCATCACACCAATTTTAAGAGTATTTCGATCTAAGCCTAACATGTCCTCAACGCGAGTAAAGAGTAGATTTGCAAAGGCTACTTCTTCAGAACCATGCATTTTAGGTTTAACAATATAGACGGATCCTTCTTCTGAATTTTTGAAATTTCCACGACCTAGTAATTCTTGCTTAGCTAGTAAGCTAGTCACGACACAATCTAAAATGCCCTCAGGAATTTCTTCTCCAGTTTGGTCAAGTACAGCACAGGTCGTCATCAAATGCCCTACATTTCGAACAAATATAAGGGAGCGCCCATTTAGTTTAAATTCTTCACCAGTAGGTGATGTGTATTCACGATCTTCATTCAGCTTTCGTGTAATAGACTTCGTACCTTTTGTGAAAGTAGTTGTTAAGTCACCTTTCATTAATCCTAACCAGTTTCGATACACTTCAATTTTATCGTTAGCATCTACAGCAGCAACAGAATCTTCACAATCCATGATCGTTGTAAGTGCGGCTTCCATTAAAATGTCTTTTACACCTGCTGGATCTGTTTGGCCAATTGGATGTGTACGATCGATCTGAATTTCGAAATGTAAGCCGTTATTATTAAATAAGATTGAAGAAGGGACGTCAGCTGCCCCTTGAAACCCGACAAACTTTGAAGTGTCTTCTATACTAATAGTTTCACCTGTAGAAAGGGAAACTATTAACTTACTATCACTTATTGTATAATTTTCGACATCTTTATGAGAGCCCTTTTCAAGGGGGATTGTTTGATCGAGAAAAGCTTTTGCATAAGAAATAACTTTCTTTCCTCGCGTCTCGTTATATGTTGCTCTCCGCTCAGCTCCGTCTTTCTCACTGATCGCATCCGTTCCATAAAGAGCATCATATAAACTGCCCCAACGAGCATTTGCAGCATTAATGGCATAACGAGCATTGTTTACTGGTACGACTAATTGCGGCCCTGCTTGAGATGTAATTTCTTTGTCAACTCCTTGAGTGGTGATCTCAAACTCTTCTACTTCTGGTTCAAGATAGCCAATCTCTTTTAAGAATGATTTATAGTTGTCAAAGTTGAATTTTTTGTTGTTTGCTTGATGCCAGTTACTTATTTTCTGTTGTAATTCTTGACGCTTTGACAGTAGCGCCTGATTTTCAGGAAGTAAGTCATGTACTAATTTGTCAAAGTCAGCCCAGAATTGTTCGGTCGTAAGTCCGCTATCTGGAAGTGCTTCAGAAAGAATGAATTCATAAAAATTTGGATCGATTTGAAGATTCCCTACTTTTTTGTACTTTGTCATTGGAATTCCCTCCTTAATTGGTTAAAGCAAAATAAAAATTATGTTTGCTTAAGGTAGTTATTATTCTTATACCTTTTATTATAGCGATAAAGAACCTCATAACGAAAATACATATTTCGAATAGTTGATATGCCTTATGGTTATATTTGCGAACTAACAAGAAAAGAAGAGGAGGAGATGGATCAATCAAAAAAATGTGCATGAGCAACCAATGTGAGACAGGCTGAGTGTTCGGATTAGATAGAAAAGGACAGCAATTGTCCTGCAAAAATATTAAATGGACATTTTTTTGTGATTTAACGATTGAATAAGGTATGGTATTAGGATTTTTAAGGTTTATAACTTAAGACAAGTTTTGATATTGATAGGTTTTTAACTTGAAAAACAAAAGCTGTCTGTTGAATGCGGGCAAATTGTAATCAAAAATATAGTTGTAAGTAAACGTTTACAAAAAAGTGGCGTAAAAACAAAGAATGTTATAAGGAGGAGTTCTTTTTGGAAAAAAACATTGGCAAGATAATAACTCTTGTACAAAAAGGAAATGACAAGAGTACCTCGAAGGAACAAGTAAGTTGGGCTGTAGATTACTTCAAAGACATCCTTGAGAAGAAATGGTTCACTGTAAATGTTTCAGACGAAATCAACAATAAGAAAGGAATCGGATTAACAATCATTATAGAAGACACACAATCAGATCCTTCCACAGATTTTCTATCAAAAGAAGATCAACCAATAGCACCTGAGTCTTTTGTAATTGAACGAGTAACAGTAAAGGATCAGCCAACACTCTTTGTCATTGGAGCTGATGTCCGCGGGTTAGTCTATGCAATTCTTGAGTTATCCGATATTGTACAAAACGCAACAGATCCGTTGCAAGAGCTACTTAACTTAACGCGAATAAAGGAACAACCAGCTAATCCAATACGTAGCGTGAAACGCCTATTTGTTAATGAAAAGCTTGATAAATCCTGGTTCTATGATAAAGATTTTTGGCGTGAATACTTATCAGAATTGGCAAATCAACGATTTAACCGCTTTAGTCTGGCTTTAGGTATGGGATACGACCTTGGACATGATCCAGATATTAAAGATTTTTACTTTTGTTTTGCATATCCATTCCTTGTATCTGTTCCTGGTTACAAGGTTAATGTATCTGACTTGTCAGAAGATGAGAGAAATAAGAATCTTGAAACACTGCGTTTTATAGGTCAAGAAACGAAGCGTAGAGGCTTAGAGTTTCAAGTTGGTATTTGGACACAAGCTTATGAACCAGAGGATAGCCCCGATATTCGCTATAAAATAAGTGGTCTTAATGAGGAAAATCATGCACCATACTGTCGTGATGCTTTGAAAACATTACTCACGGAATGTCCGGAAATCGATGGACTTACGATAAGGGTTCACTATGAAAGTGGAATACCAGAGCCAGCACATCTATTTTGGAAAGTTGTATTAGAAGGACCGGCATTAAGCGGGCGACCGGTCAATCTTGATCTTCATCCGAAAGGCATTGATGATGAGCTTTTACAGGTAGCTGAAGATAATGGAATTCCTTTTACGATTTCACCAAAGTTTTGGGCTGAGCATATGGGTCTTCCTTATCATCAAGCGGAAATTCGTGAAACTGAATTACCGATAGAACCAAACCCTGAAGCAGGTAAAATGATTATTACAACAACTTCTAGAAGGTTTACTCGCTATGGATATGCAGACTTCTTCAAAGAGGATCGTAATTATGATATTTTCTTCCGAATTTGGCCAGGGACGCAAAGAGTGCTTCTATGGGGGGATCCAGAAATGGCCGCTGAATACGGTCGAGCAGGAAGTTTCTGTGGTTCAACAGGGGTGGAATTGATGGAACCTCTTTCATTTAAGTCCCGAAAAACGAGTGAAACAACAACGGGAAGAGATCCTTATGTTGATCCATCTTTACGGTTGGGTCTCCAGGATTGGCGTAAATATTTGTACAGCTATCGTTTATGGGGGCGTTTATTATATAACCCTGATGCAAACCCGGAAACGTGGCGTCGCTATCTACGAAATGAATTTCAAACAGCTGCGGATTCATGTGAGAGTTCTTTAAAGTATGCGAGTAAAATTTTACCATTGTTTACGGTTGCTCATTCTCCCTCAGTCGCAAACAATAACTATTGGCCAGAAATCTATAGCAACATTATGATTGTTGATCAAGAGGAAAAGCCAGCTTATCATTGTGATGGACGAGAACCGGCTACCTTTAATCATGTCAGTCCACTAGATCCTGGATTGTTTTATCGAGTCGATGAATTTACAGAAGATATGATAAAGGATCAAATTAGTAGCAAAATTTCACCTATAGAAACTGCTAATCTTCTAGAAGAATTTGCTTCACTTGCTACACAACATTTAAGTGATGCCACAAAGGCGATCGGAAAACATCAAGAGCCGTCATTCCGTAGATTGGCTATTGATGTAAAAGTGCAAAGTGGCTTAGGTCTATTTTTTGCGAACAAATTCAGAGCAGGAACGGCTTTTGCCTTTTTTGAAAAAGTAGGAGACCCTGAATTGCTTAACCAAGCTTTAACCTATTATCGTGCAGCGAAAATAGCCTGGGAACAGGTAGTAGACGTTACGAAAGATGTGTATACAGATGATATCACATTTGGCTATGTTCCTTTCATGCGAGGTCATTGGGCTGACAGAGTGCAGGCAATTGAAGATGATATTGCCAATATGGAAAAGCAAATGGACCTTGCAAAAAAAGAAGTTTCATTGGAAGAAGTCGAGCGAGCAAAAAAATGGTTATTCCAGATTCAAGTGGATAATGTATCATCGTGTGAACACACACCTCCAACAGAATTTCAAAGAGGAGATGACATTAAGATTGCTTTAGAATTGCCAAATGCCTCACCTGAGGTGAATGTAAAATTAAAGTATCGCCAAGTAAACCAAGCTCAAAGCTATCAATCTTTAACAATGGAGCGGCAAGGAGAAAGAGTTGTCACAAAGATTCCATCGTCATACACAGATAGTCCATATCCGTTAGTTTACTATTTTGAAATAGAGACAGCGGATAATCAGAAACAGATGTATCCAGGATTTGATAACAGCTTATGTAATCAACCTTATTTTTCAATTCGTCAAAGCAGATAATCGAATAAAAGAATAATCAAAAAGGCGTGAAGCGAGTATCCTTCATGTCTTTTTGCCAAGATACAGGGAGGTTTTCAAAGTGAAAATAGGATTTATCGGTTTAGGAAATATGGGTTTGCCAATGTCTTACAATTTAATCAAAGCAGGATACGATGTATATGGTTTAAATCGTAGCAAATCAGCTGAAAAGGAGTTATTACAATATGGGGGGAAAATCGGATATTCACTAATAGAGCTAGCAAAGGAAATGGATGTTATCCTCACATGCTTACCGATGCCAGCTGATGTTAAAGAAGTTTACCTTGATGAAGATGGTCTGCTGCAAAATGGACATAAGGGTTTAATTCTAGCTGATTGTAGTACGGTTAATCCAGCATTAAATCGAGAAATATTTGACGAAGCAAGGGCCCGCAATATTGAATTTTTCGATGCACCTGTTAGTGGTGGCACTGCCGGGGCTCAGACTGGGACTTTAAGTATCATGGTTGGAGGGAATGTTAAAACATTCGAAACGGTAAAGCCTGTATTGGAATCAATGGGCAAGTACGTTGATTATGTTGGGGAAAGCGGAAGTGGATCGTTGGTGAAATTAATTAATCAGTTGATGGTTGGCACCCATACACAAGCGGTAAGTGAAGCTCTTGCTTTGGCTGAGCAAAATGGTCTAGACCTAGATCAGTTAGTGAAAATTCTTAGCGCAAGTCTCTCTCAAAGCCGTGTGTTAGAACGTCATTATAATGATTTTATATCTAAAAATGACTATGAGCCAGGCTTTGCTTTACAACTTTTAAGCAAAGATTTAAACTTAGTTGCTGAATTGGCTGAGGAAAGTATGGTTCAGCTGCCTATAGGTAGTCGTGTCCGAAACCTAGTGCAACGGGCTTGCTGTCATGAGTTAGGGAGCAGTGACATGTCAGCAATGTTGAAATTTCAAACGAAACAAGACGAACAAAATAGAAATGATGAGCCTTTAAAAACGTTTGCGGTCTTTTTACCGATGAAGGATGCAGTGAAGAGTCAGACATACCGTGCAAGCCATCTTCAGTTTTTAGATGATAGACGAAATGAAGGAGTATTGTATGCGAACGGTCGCTTTGTGGATGGAGCAGGAGGTTTGGTAATTTATTTAGCGAGGTCTGAAAAAGAGGTGGAAGATTGGGTGAGAAAAGATCCCTATATTATTGAAGGTGCACGTGATTATGAAATTCATGAGTGGGAAATGGTACCGGGAATGTAAGCGTGTTACTAGTCAAAGGTGTTATACGAAGGTAGATAAGATATGAAAGGCCAACCGAATTGCTGGTTGGTTTTTTCTTTTTGGATTCCCCCCTATCTAATTATATTTCGTTATTATAGCAAAAGGGAGAATTTAAATAAAAATAGTAGACTTAGATCGTTTGAACAAACAGTTTTTAACAGGTCTATAATTGCGAAAAATTTCTTCGTCTATACAGAGATTTTAATCAAGACAACAATTGACATCTGATTGTTTTAGAAAAAAATTCCTTGGTCAGTAAACGAAAGATCGGTGTGCTATCAAGGGATTTGGCGATGTTTATACAACAAGACAACTTTTGATATACGATCCACTTTTAATAAAAAAACAAAAGCTGTCTGTTGAATGCGGGTTGTGAACAAGCAAAAATGAAGTTGTTGGTAAGCGCTTTCAAAACGATGCTTTGAAAATGGAAACGTGAATTCTTCTATTACCTTAAAGAAAGAATGTGTCGGAATTAGTTTAGGGTGTAGCTGAAAGAAAAGAAAGGGGTCTTAAGATGAGGATACAGAGCATTGAAACGTTCTCGACAAAGGAAGTTTGCTTGGTTCGGATACGAACTGATTCTAAAGAAGAAGGATTCGGTCAGGTGGCTCCTTATCACGCGAATCTTACAGCCGAGATCTTACATCAACAAATCGCTCCACATGTTCTTGGAGAGGACCCAATGGACATAGAGGGTATCGTTGATCGAAGTATAGAAGCAGAGCATAAGTTTCCAGGCTCCTATATATGTAGAGCGGTTGGTGGAATTGATACGGCGTTGTGGGATTTGAAAGGGAAGATCGAAGGAAAAAGCGTATGTGAACTATTAGGAGGTAAGCCTAAGCCCATTAAGGCTTACGGTTCGAGTATGAGAAGAGATATTTCTCCACAAGATGAAGCCGATCGCTTAAAAAGATTAATGGATAGCCAAGGCTTTGATGCGTTTAAAATTCGAATTGCTAACAATTTCGGTAAAAACGTTGATGTATGGCCAGGGAGAACTGAAGAGATAGTTCCAGCTGTTCGCCGTGCGATAGGAGATGATGCAACCTTATTAGTTGATGCAAATAGTGGTTACACACCAGAGAAAGCAATTGAAGTAGGGAGAATGCTTGAGACTTATCATGTTGGACATTTTGAAGAACCTTGTCCTTATCCTGAAATTGAATGGACGGCAGAGGTGACGAAAGCGTTAAACATTCCTGTAGCAGGCGGAGAACAAGATAACTGTTTATCTCAATGGAAACGAATGATTAATATGAGGGCGGTTGATATTGTTCAGCCAGATGTTTGTTATCTGGGTGGAATATCTAGAACGTTGAAAGTGGCTAAGATGGCAAAGGAAGCCGGGTTACCATGTACTCCTCACGCGGCAAATTTGTCAATGGTAACCGTTTTCACACTCCACCTTCTAGGAGCAATTGAAAATGCGGGGCCATACGTAGAGTTAAGTATTGAGGATACACCTTGGACCAAAGATTTATTCCACCCCGTTCTAAATGTAGTAGACGGGATGGTTGATATCCCTAGTGGCAATGGTTGGGGAATTGAAATTAGTGAAGAGTGGTTAAGAAAAGCTAATTATAAGATCACAGAACTTAAGAGTTAGGAGGTTCATCATGCTAAAAACGGAGGTTCGATCAAAAAAACAAGTCCCAATTATAGATAGAAAAACAAAAATGAAAAGGTTATGGACACAAATTGTTTTACACCGATATTTCTACTTATTGATGCTCCCTGGTATCTTGTATTTTCTCGTCTTCAGATACGCTCCTATGTGGGGGTTAATCATTGCCTTTCAAGATTATAATCCGTTTGCTGGAATCATGGGAAGTGAATGGGTCGGGTTTGCCCATTTTATAGATTTGTTTACGTATGAGTATTTCTATACGTTACTACGAAACACATTAGTTATTAACTTTATGAACTTGATTCTATATTTTCCAATTCCGATCATTCTAGCTTTGATGTTAAACGAAATTCGTCACGATGTATTTAAACGAGTAAATCAATCGATCGTTTATTTACCTCACTTCTTATCTTGGGTTGTTGTAGCTGGCTTAACTTTCTTTATGCTTTCGACTGATGTAGGTGCGATCAATAAGATAATCAATAGTTTAACTGGAAGTACTGTCTCATTCTTATCAAATGATAAGTTGTTTTGGATTATCGTTACAGTTCAGAGCATTTGGAAGGATGCAGGTTGGGGAACGATTATCTTTTTAGCAGCAATTGCAGGTGTTAATCCAAGTCTGTATGAGGCTGCAGTTATGGATGGTGCGAATCGGTGGAGACAGATTTGGCATATTACTATACCTGCTATCCGAAATGTCATCGTCATCTTACTCATTCTACGGATGGGGAACATGATGGATGTTGGATTTGAACAAATTCTATTAATGTTGAATCCTTTGGTCATGAATGTTGGGGATGTATTTGATACGTATGCCTTCATGCAAGGGATTTTAAGAGGAGATACGAGTATCGGTGTAGCTGTTGGGATGTTTAAAGGGGTGGTTGGTCTGATCATGATATTAGGTGCTAACTGGCTCAGTAAACGATTTGGGAACGAAGGGATCATGTAACTTTATAGAATGAAAGGCTTACCGAATTGAGATTGTTAAACGAGAAAGTTGTGAAATTAAGGTTTAATTAATGAAAAAGGAGGTTGTCTGCATGAGTTTTGTGTCAAACAAGCGTTTCACTGTAGGAGACTATTTGATCTATTCAACTACAGTACTGGTATCGCTATTGTGTTTAGCCCCTTTCCTATATGTAGTTAGCGTTTCGCTGACAGACCCAGAAGTGTATGTGCCATTTCAGTTCAATATTTTACCTGAAAAATGGTCACTTGCATCGTACATGTATTTATTGTCTACAAATAGCTTTTTAAGTGCATTGAAAAATACAGTTTACATTACGGTAGTAGGTACAATCTTCAATATTTTCGTGACGTTTACGATGGCTTATGCATTAACGAAGAAGTCATTGCCTGGTCGCACATTTATTTTATATGCCGTTGTGTTTACACTCGTTTTTAATGCCGGAATTGTACCAAATTATTTACTTGTTCAAGGGCTTGGGTTAATCAATTCACACTGGGCACTAATCTTAGTAAGTTTGACCAATGCTTGGAGCTTGATCGTCGTAAAGAGTTTCATGGACTCACTTCCACCGGAATTAGAAGAGTCTGCGAGAATAGATGGCTGTAGTGATATTGGGGTATTTATTCGAATTATTATCCCATTATCAATGCCGGCCATTGCAACCTTTACACTGTTCTTTGCAGTTGCTCACTGGAACACGTACTTCAATGCTTTAATTTATTTAACAGATTCTTCAATGTGGACGCTACAAGTGTTAATCAAAACGCTTGTTATTGACTCGGGATCAAATGCTGTAGGGCAGGCTGGAGCAACGGGAGATCAAGCGACTCTTCCACAAGAGACCATTCGAATGGCTTCCATTGTTCTTGCGATTCTGCCAATCTTAGTTATTTATCCGTTTCTACAAAAATATTTTGCGAAAGGAGTGATGTTAGGGTCTGTAAAAGGTTAAATAGAATGGATTAATGATTGCTTTCTAAATAAAAAATGAAAGGAAGTTGATTAATGACTATTCACAAGGTTGATAATAAACCATTTGAAGGACCTCATGTATTAGACGATCCACCTGAATATCATCAGAAATTGCTAGATTATGGGGAGCGCCCCTATTGGTCACCTGATGGGAAGCGGATAGCTTTTATAGATAACAATTATGGAGATGCTTGCGAAATTGATATTGCAACAAGAAAGGTTACAAATCTCACGAAAAACTTAGGGGAATATCATTCCTTTTTACGTGTTCTCTATCTACCTAACGGCGATTATATTTTAATTGGGCCAAAGGAGTTTAAAGACCGTAATGTGAGTCGTCATATAGAGTCAGAATTGTGGATTATGGATAAAGATGCGAAGACATCACCGAAGCCTTTAGGGCGAAGAATCTCTGAAGGGTGTGGTGTATCGACTACGACCAATCTAATTACGTATTCAGTCCATGGTGGAAATGATCCGAGTATTGGTAGCCGTCAAGATTTTAAATGTTTTGTAACAGAAATTGTTTACGGAGAACATGGACCAGAGCTAGGTAAAGAAAAGCTAATCTATGAAAATAAGCGCGGGAGAGCACCTGAGCCACAAGATTTTCGTCATAATGATACAGAAGTCATCATGGCTGAATATGTAGGAAGTCCATTTCGAACACCTAATAATTGGAACTGTGTGGTCAAAGGAGTCAATATTGAAACTGGTGAGGTGCGTACGTACATTGATGAGCCACTCACTCATAATGAGCCAGAAGGGATCTTTCCTGATGGAGAGCATATTTGTTTGGAATCTTCATGTGATCATGAAAATTCATATCCGCCGATTGATCTATGGAAGTTAAAGTTAGATGGAACAGGGAGAAGAGTTAGGATGACAGAGATGATTCATCATGTTCCTTGGAGAGCAAGCAACTCAAATGTCAGCCCAGATGGCAGATGGTTAGCGTATATGGTTAATACGTATACAAGTGAAGCCGGGTTTGGAATGGGGCTTGGGCTAATGAATTTAGAAGCATGGGAGAAAAGTGAGAAAGCGCAGAAATGGGAAGCCACAAATGGCTGATAACTTTAATAAGAATGAAAACTCTTAAAGGGGGGATGCCAAAAGGCTAACTAATATGTTTCAATCATTAAATAAGAACTAGGAGGGTGACAATGAAAACGAAAACGATTAGTAGAAGAAAAATGGTATGGCTGTATTTATTGTTTGCTATTATGATTAGTGGATTATTAGCTGCATGTAGTGATACAGAGGAGACCGGGAGTCCTAGTCAAACTCCGAATGAAAATGAAGGAACAGTAAACGAAGAAGGCGCATCAGAAGAGGAGCCTCTTGAAATCAGCATGATCCTTCCTTTATTTGAAGAAGTACCAGATATGAATAATCATTTTTGGACTGAATTTCAAAAAAGAACAAATACCGTTTTAGATATTGAATGGGTACCATCAGGAGACTTTTCTACTAAATTTGATCTCGTATTATCTTCTGGAGCCCTACCTGATGTTATGTGGGCGCCAAATGTCAATGATCCAAATTTACTTAGAGCAATTAACAACGGAGCTTTTACTGAAATTGGACAATATTTAGGGGATTTTAGCAACTACCCGAATCTCAGAGACAATGCAGCACCTAACGCATGGCGTTTTGTCGATAGAGATGGTGAAATATATGGTGTCCCTAGGTTTCGACCTGCAATTGACCAAGGGTTGAAAATACGAAAAGACTGGTTAGATAATTTAGGGTTACCGATCCCAACAACGTTAGAAGAATTTGCTGATGCACTAGAAGCCATTGTAACGCAAGATCCAAATGGAACTGGTCAAAATGATACGATTGGTCATGTCCACTCATATGGAGGGACAGGGATCCACGCAGCCTTCGCTGCAGGTTTCGGAGCACTAGATCCTGCATATGATTCTGATGGTGGAATGATTCATTACAATTTGCATCCTGGTTTTGTAAAAACAGTTGATTATTTTAGAGATTTATATGAGCGTGGTGCGCTTCCGAAAGAATTTGTGACGATCAGTCAAACACAAACACAAGAATTATTCGAATCTGGCCAAGCTGCATCATACATCCGAAATATTTGGCGTGCTTGGATGTTTGAAGAATCAATCCAAAGGACAGATCCTGAAGCTGAAGTTGTGATTGTAGAGCTTGAAGGACCAGAAGGCCCGGCAGTCCAGTTGGAATCTGGAGTTTATGGTGCGCTTATGCTTTCCAATCAACTTTCAGAAGAAAAAGTAAAACGTATTTTGGATTATTTTGAGATGACGAATACAGATGAATTTTTTGAAATGATTTTCTTTGGAATTGAAGGAATTCATTATGAGCTAGATGAGAGTGGCGAGCGCGTAATGAATGAGGTTGGTGATGTTGAGATCGGAACATCGGTTCAACAACCCCTACCATTAACTTATAATGACTGGTGGAAGTCTTATGATAAGAATGCACCAAAAGAATACAACGAAACAGTACTAGAAGATACCGCACATTATAGTGAAGTAGGGAAAGTAAACCCATTTGCGTACTTGACAGCGCCTACATGGGTAGATACATGGCCAAGGTATCAAAATGAATGGGAAAGTAGAGTAGTGGAAACAATCGTTGGGAACATGACGATGGATGAATTTGAAGCGTATATTGAAAGTGTACGAGAAAAGCCTGAAATGAAACAAGCGTTTCAAGAGTTTGCAGAAGCATATGAAGCATTCTGGAAATAATGTATAAAAGTGTATTAAATCCCCAAAACATTCGAAAGAATGATTTGGGGATTGCCCATGTCATTTACTTAATTAATAGAAAGAATTAAGTTCGTAGGGAGGAAATCAATATAAGACTAGAGAATACACAGAAAAAGAATATAGAAAATTCAGAACAAAAAATGTAAAAGTGAAGTCGGTGGTGAATAATGGCAAGCTGGCTAAAAAACATTTCAAAATTTTTTAATCATGAGAAGCGAAGTCAGAGTAAGTACTTTTATCGTTTAATCTGGATCGGATGTATGTCTGCATGTATTCCAGTCGTATTAATCGGAGGACTCTACTACTATTTAGCAACTAATTCATTAACAGAGCAAATTAAAAGCGACACTCAATCTTCTTTAGTTTTATTTAAGGAGCGAGTGGAGAGGATCTTACAAACGATAGAACTAGAGTCGCATCAGCTCGCAACAAATCACCTTATACGAGATTCTTTTTCGACTCCTTTTTTTCAAGAGAGGTTAATTAGTCACCGTGAGATTCTTGAGCAACTAAAGGTCCGAACGCTTGAAAATAGTTTCATTAAGGAAATCTTTTATTATAATTATAAGAACGATTTTGTATTATCAAATGAGTATGGTTATATTTCAACTGATTCATTTCGATATAAAGAGGATATTGAAATGATTATGAACGCCAAGCAAGATGTTGGGTGGTTGAATTTACCAATAGCTGGTGCGGAAGGAAATATATCGTACGTACGAAAACTGCCTATTTTAAAGTCAGGAAAGCCACAGGGGTTACTAGTTATGCAGGTGGAAAAAGCTCCATTTCAGGATTATTTTCCGACCCAAAAGCATCAATCATCTTTCATTCTTGACCATCAAAATGAGATTCTTTTTAAGGATAATGAATCACCTTTAAATACTTTGTCAAAAAATGTAAGCGCTTTAAATTCGATTATAAAAAGCGAGGCAAATCACGGCATATTTTATTCGAAAAACGAGAATGGAGATCGTTTATTATATACGTATGATGGAAGGTCGACTTTTGGTCGTGTTTATATTTCGATGATTCCACAATACGCTATTACAGAGCAATTAACCTGGTTTCGTTGGATGATCGTTTCCTCAATTTTTGTCTTTTTAAGTATCGGTATTTTACTCTCAGTTTACAATACTAAACGTGCATATAACCCGATTAAACAATTAATGAATTATAGCAAATCGTTAAGTAAGCAGGAGGTAGCTTCAGCTAATGAAGGAGAGTTATCGGTTATAAAAGATTGTTTGGAAACCCTTAATCAGGAAAAGCAAAAATTAGGGACGCTCGTCGATCAAATGGAGCCGACAGTAAGAGAATGGTTTTTCCAACAAATATTAGAAGAAAAGTATGTTTTAAATGACAACTTTTATCGCAAATGTGAAGGTTATCATATTCCGATTCAAAGTATATATGTTGTCATGACCATTAATATTGCTGATTTTGGTGATACAAAGCGCTTTTACGATGAGGATAAGCCAATGTTCTTTTTTGCTATAAAGAACATTATTTTAGATTTAATTCAAAACGATCCTTCTTTTGATGAAATAGAATTGAACTATTTACAAGATAATCTCGCCATTGTATTTCGATTTAAAGAAGAAATACCTAGTAGTCAAATAAGAGAACAACTTCAAGGTTTTTCTAGCAACCTATTTGATTCTGTTCAAACGTCGTTATCATTGGCGATTTCAATTGGAGTCGGAGGAACATATTCCCATGTGAGTGATTTGTCTAAGTCGTATCAAGAAGCGTTGCTCGCTCTGCAATATCGCATCTATAAAGATCCGGAAACGGTACTATTCCTTGAAGACTTTGAAACGTCAAAGAAAAAAGGAATGTTCTTTTATCCCAGGGAGTTCGAAACGAGAATTATGGAATCACTAGAAGTGGGTGATCTGAAAGAAGCAGAACAAACATTGAATGAGTTCTCTAAAGCAGTATCATCCTTTGAATCCTACAACAGTATATATCAATGTTTTCATCTCTTGCTTTCTTCTATAATTTTTTCCCTGGAGAAAAAAGGAAAAAGTATCATTGATATTTTTGAACCGGATTTATTCGGACAACTAAAAGCGATCCAAACGTTAGATGAGATTAACAAGTGGTTTATGAACGATTTATTCCCTCTATACCAATCATTAAGTGATGAATCAGATATGTCGAATGGAAGCTTAGCTGTTAAGCAAATTTGTCAATTTATTAATGAAAATATCTCACAAGACATTACACTAACACAGTGCGCTGAAATGGTGAACTTCACTCCGTCTTATTTGAGTCGACTCTTTAAGAAGGAAGTAGGCATGAACTTTCGAGATTATGTGTTAATGAGGAAGGTAGAGATGGCTAAAAGTCTATGTGTTGAAACAGACTCAAAAGTTAGTGAAATTGCTGATGCTGTTGGGTACTCTGAACGAAATTTAAATCGTTTATTCCAACGGTATGTTGACATGACATTAAGCCAATATAGAAATAATCATCGCTAATATGTAATGAGAGAACATGGCAATTCTTATTGCCCGTGAAATAAAAGAGACTTTGTGGAGGGTTATATGAAGATTATTTATGATCATCGTGATCGTATGATTCTATTCGGAGTAGACCAGATAAAGAAAAGCTTGCAAAAGCAAGGAACGGAATACGTTGAACAGTATGAAACATTTACAAAAGCTGTGATTCCCTCTCAAGGAATCGTTATACGAAAGGCAGATAAGAAACAACGACAAAATTATGAAGCTGAGTCGTTTGGTATATTCTGTACAGGCAATCTTATCATTATTGAAGGCATTGATTCTCGCGGTGTCATGTACGGATGTTTGGAATGGGCAGAAAGGATTAATAGAAATGCTATGCTAGAAGATGGTAGTGAGATTTATCAAAAACCAGCTCTATCTATCCGAGGTATAAAATACAATTTGCCTTATGCTCCTTTTGATGAAGGGGATCCATTGCTGCTAAATGAGAATACTTGCATGAATATCAATTTTTGGCGAGCGTATCTTGATATGCTTGCTACAAATCGCTATAACTGTTTAAGTCTCTGGTCGGAACACCCCTTTCACCTGTTGGTTACATCACCAAAGTACGAGGAAACAAAGCCTTTTTCAAAAATTGAGATCGAACGCAATATTCATTTTTTTAAAGAGTTAATTCAACATGCAAAAAATAGAGGGATTGATGTCTATTTATTTACGTGGAATATTAGAATAACACCGGAAGTGGCAAAAGGGTTAGGGTTACCAGAAGCTGTCGGAGACTTCGGAAATATGTATGATTACTTGATACACCGAGTTGGCACAACGTTAAATCGGTTTCGGAGTCAATCTGAAACAATTAAAGACTATTTCCGAGAAATGGTTTTACAAGTATTATTAACATATCCAGATCTCAAAGGGCTAGGTACATCCGCAAGTGAATGGATGGACGGAAACGGCTATGAAAGAGAGAGATGGATTACGGAAACGTATATCGAGGCTATCAAACAATCTGGACGAAAAGTCGATTTCATTCACCGGACAAATATGCAAAGTGCGGGGAAAGAAATAAAAGAAATTGTTCAAGATCAATTTGAACCCGAGGACTTCTACATTAGTTGGAAATATTCGAATGCTCATTGTTATTCACATCCAAACCCTAAATTTGAAGAGTATTGGAATGCTTGGGAAGGGATCGACCTTGAAAAAACGCAAATCCTCTATACAGTTAGGAATGATGATGTTTTTACTCTGCGCTGGGGCGATCCTGATTACGTCCGTGCATACGTAAAAGGAATGCAGAAGCCATATGTAAAAGGGTTTTATTGGGGAGCAGACGGATACACATGGGGAAAAGACTTTCAACATATTGACTACGGTCATAAAACATGGACGTATGATTTTGAAAGACATTTGTTCCAATTCCAACTATGGGGAAGACTTTCTTATAATCCAGACGTTTATGACGATGTATGGGAACATTTACTTAAAGATTATTATGGCAAAATGCATGCTGCGTCATTTCTAGAAGGATTACGTCAAGCTTCTAAAATCATCCCTGCTGTGAATCGGTTGTATTGGTTAGATTATGACTTTCAATGGCATCCGGAAAGTTGTTTGTCACAAGTAACAGGTTTCAAGACAATTCTTGATTTTGTTAATGGAAAGCCAATGCCAGGTGTTGGTGTAATGGGAATCGATGAATTTACTAGAGCTGAGCAAGAAGGAACGTTAACAAAGGAGTTGGTTCAGTTCCAAGAAACTCCTTTAGATATTATTGATATTTTACATGAATCTACTAAACAAGTAGAGTTGATTACTCATCAATTGAACCGAAGTCTTAATGAGGAGAAAGCAGGACATAGCCACTGCACGCTCATTGATTTACAATCTTGGATAGAGCTAGGTCGTTATTATAAGTTGAAATTCCATGCTGCGCTGGAGCTGAAGCGATACAGTTTCAATGGAGATCGGCAACATAAATCGCTGGCAGTTTCCTTATTAGAACAGGCTTGTCTTCATTGGGAACGGCTTGGCCATTATTGGAGTCTTCATAATAAACCATACTTTATGGCGAGAGTGAAAATGACTTTTGGGTATCCTTACTATTTAGAGGATGTGCAAAAAGATGTAGTGAGAGCGAAGCAATTTGAAGGAGAAGTAATGAAGGTTGTTAAGGAACATAAGTAACGAAAGTGGTTTTGGAATGGGGGGATTTGGCAGAGATTTTCAAGCCCCCTCTTTTATTACCCGACTTCTATGTAGATGTTGTAAGACTTAAAAGGGGAATTGTACAAAAAAACATGTGAAAGCTTTCAGTTTTACAATGAAAACGTATTGACAGTTAATGACACATCATGTATATTAATAAATGTCGCTACACTATTAACAACATGATCCGTTAGCTCAGCTGGGAGAGCGCCACCTTGACAGGGTGGAGGTCACTGGTTCGAACCCAGTACGGGTCATTATAACAGAACGAGAAAAGTCCTTGGTATAGAGGGCTTTTTTTGTATAACAGGAAATTTGTTTTGGAGTAATACAGATGAATTGGTGGCAGATTGGTGGCAAATTCTATCAAACTAAATCATATTAAACAGGCTTAGGCTTGTTCTATTTTGTTTTTTTTTGGTCAAACAAATTATCAAAATGAGTTGCTGCTACTTCATCGGCACTGTCCAAGACGTGACCATATATATCCATCGTTGTCCCGATCTTTGAATGTCCTAAACGGGCGCTGATGACTTTCATATGGACACCTTGATTTATAAGCAGTGCAGCAGAGGTGTGTCGTAGCTGATGAAATGTAATATGAGGTAGTTCATATTTTTTGAGTCTCTTGCTCCACCAAGAAGTAACACTTGATGGATGCATTGGCTTCCCCTCATCTGTGCTAAACAGTAAAAAGCGTTCACCACCTTGCCAGCGATCACCATTGCGCAGCTTTTCTCTATTTTTGATTTGTTTGTACCGCTTTAATTGCTCGACGACACCTGATGATAATGAAATTGTTCGAATGGAGTTTTTTGTTTTAGGTGTTTTAAAAATGTGTCCATCTTCCTTTGTGTATGTTAGCGTTTGCTGTACATATAATTTTCCTTTTTCTAGATCAAAATGATTCCATTCTAAAGCAACGATTTCCCCACGACGCATTCCTGTCGTGATTGCTAGAGTAACAATCATTTTCCACTTCATATCCTCTTTCCTTAAATGCTCCATCAGCACTCTAACTTGTTCGTCATTATAGACATTAGATTTCTTTGTCTCGACTTTAGGCTTTTTAACGTTCTCAACAGGGCTTGTTTTAATAACTTGCCATTCAACTGCACGTTTAAAAATGTTTCGAAGGATACGATGTATATATTGAATTGTACCGGATGAGAGAGAACCTTCTTTTCCATCACTTCTAGAGCCGACTTCATTCAATGCGTCCAAGAAAGAAATAATATGAAGAGGCTTGATTTGATCAATTTGTTGATGCCCAAAAGTCGGCAATATTCTATTTTTTAAATGAAGAATGTAGTTTTGGTAGGTGGCTGGAGCAAGTTGTTTTCTAGCGTATTTCACTTTCCATTCTTCAACGAATGCTTCAAATTTCATTTTGTTAGGAGCGATATATTCTCCAGCTTCAATTTCAGCTACAAACTTAGCTAACTCTTTTTTAGCTTCGGTTTTTGTTTTGCATTGAACAGTTGTTGTTCGTCTTACTCGTTTACCTTTTTCATCGAATCCTGCATTAACAACTAAACGAAATGAATCTTTACCTCTCTTTTCCACGTAAGCCATTTTCTAATCTCCTTTTTTCTCTAATTCTAACCATTCTCTAACTAATTTGGGGGATACCCCACAATGTGAAGCGACTTCTTCTATACTTTTCTTATTTTTTAGGATGTCTCTGATGCCCCTACTTTTCCGAACGCGAAATGTATTTCCGCAACTATTATGATATAACCAATCAGTTCTTTTTTCTGTGACGTTTTCCCATAATTGACAAACAGCACATCGTTTATATTTCTTTTCTCCGGTTAGTGATTGATAGAACTGAAACCACATCGCACTTAATAAGTTATCAGGTACAACATATTGTTTTGGTTCATTCTTTTCATCTAGTAGTATTCTATGATGTACAGGGGATTGCTCTAACTTTTTATTAATAATATCAATTAAAGCGATTCTTGCCGGGAGAAGTATTTCGCCTGGCTTTGTTGACTCCATAATATGCTTACTATTGGTCCGATTATAATCTCGAAATGAGATGTCGTAATCGAAACAAAAACGCTGCTCTTCTTTTGGTAATTTACGAAATAATTTAATATTATCCAATTCACCTAGCGCAACATTAAAACCCCCTCCATTATCGTACCAGTTAATGACTTGAGATAATTTTCCTACTTCTTCATTTTGTAACCATCCCCACAACCTAGTAGCATTTTTCATAAGCTTTATTTCTGTTGCCCAGTAAGAAAAGGGTTCACCGATAATATAAGAGTACTTTTTTTCTTTGCTAGTTGGAAAAATCAATTTATATTGTTCTTCTTTTGAGGAAATTTCTACGGAAGGCATAAAAATGATCTCCTCTACATTCAGTAAAAACCCATGATTAGTCCATAACTTGCCGAACTTATTGGCAAACGCTATTATTCCATCCAACGTAGTTTCAGTATCAGCAAACTGTAAAAATAAAGTTGGACAGTCTTCAAACGGAAAATATGACATTTCAATGATTGTTTCAGGGTTTTCTACTAATAAGGGTGATGATACATATTCCTTTTGTGAAATTTTTTCTTCTATTCCATGAACTATTCTTTTTGGGGGAACAGATTCATCATCCCACTTGAAACCATAAACTGGAACTTGCCATGAAAAAAATGCTAAATCTCTAAACTCTCCAAAATCATACTGCAATATTATTCCTCCTTATGAAACGGTTTTGAAACGCTTTAATTAGTTACAATGCGTTTCGTTTATGTGTATATTAATGATAACACCACACCCATACATTATCAACGTTTAGGAGGAAATTACTGTGAACTACTATGAACGTAACCGTGACATTAGAAAAGCAAAAGGGAATATTCCAAGCTGGGTTATAGCTGAAAAGTTAGGAATTCATGAAAACTCGTATTACCGTCTGCTAAGAAAGGAATTACCCGGAAATAAAAAGGACAAGATCTTAAAAATAATTGAAGAAATAAAGTCTGAACAGGAGTGAGGTTTTTATGAATAGAGGAACAATTACCGTTAAAGAAGCTGCATCTTACATTGGTGTATCCAAAGATTTAATTTATCAGTTAGTAAGAGAAAGTAAGCTTCCACATGTAAAGGTTGGTCGTAGGATACTATTTAGAAGAGAAGTCATTGATCATTGGATGAATAATCAAGAAGCATATTCTATTCAAGGAAAAGAAGGTATCAATAGTCTTAGTGTTGATAAGGAATGAATAAATGTCGGGTGCATTAATTGAAATGATAAAAGAAAAAGTCAATGTAGAAGATGTCCTAGAAACACATCTTGGTGTGGATATACGTGGTATTAATACTGGAAGAAAAAGCTTTAATGTTTCCTGTCCATTCCATCTAGATAAGCATCCCTCCCTTACAGTATGGACAAGTACAAATCAGTGGAAATGTTGGGCGGGTTGTGGTTCTGGTGATGTAATAAATTTACTAGCGTTGGGAATGGGCATCTCTAACAATCAGGCTATCATGTTACTTGCCAGGGATTTAGGAATTAATAAAAATGTTGAAGTGCCAGCTGATTATACTTACAAGGCTAATAAACGTCTTTCTCAAAGGAGAGCGTTAAATAGTTTTAAAAGAAGGCATAATGAAGCATTTACTCGAGTTTTGCTAATTGAGCAAACAATGAAGGGAAAGATTCGTAATTTTACAACTGTGAAAGAAACTGAAGGTAACCATTTAATGTATCATTACTTGCCTTACCTTTCTAATCTACTAGATTTATTAGTTGAAGGTGATTTTGAAGAACAAGTCGATACGGTTCTACTTGTTGAACATTTATTGGAGGGAGAAGAATGATCTATGAATAATGACAAAGTTTCGATATTACAGAGTAAGGATTTCTTGAAAGATTTTGAAAAGGAAAACGTACTTCCATTTAGGGAGGAATCAGTTGAAGAAGAATTTGAACTAAAAAAAGATGATTTTTCTGCAAGCCTTGATCATGAGGCGTTTCACGGAATTGCCGGCAAAGTGGTGAAAATGATTGAACCACATACAGAAGCAGATAATGCAGCTCTGTTAATTAACTTTTTGGTTGGATTTGGAAATTTATTAGGAAGACAACCACATTTTGTTGTTGAATCGAAGAAGCATCACGTTAGATTATTTGCAGCTTTAGTTGGGAAAACATCAAAAGGACGCAAAGGCAGTTCGTGGGGCCACATTAAAAGAATTCTTGAAAGAGTCGATAGTGGGTGGGCTTTAAATCAGATAAAATCAGGACTCTCCAGTGGTGAGGGATTAATTAACCAAGTAAGAGATGAATTAGATGAGGAAGAGCTTCGGAAAAGTGATAAGAGGTTACTTGTTATGGAGGAGGAATTTGCAACGACCTTAAGGGCAGCAGAGCGACCTGGTAACACTCTAACTGCCCTCATCCGTCAAGCTTGGGATACTGGTGATATTAGGACGTTAACCAAGATCCCTTTAGAAGCAACAGATTCACATATCTCTATTATATCACATGTAACTAAAGAGGAGCTGAGAAGATACTTAACTAGCACCGAGATCGGGAACGGATTTGCAAACCGGTTCTTATGGGTTATTGTACAGCGCTCAAAAGTGTTACCTGAGGGAGGGAAGTTTCATGAAGAGAATATTGACAACTTAGTAGAAGAGTTAAATTCAATTGTTAAGTTTAGTTATCAGGTTGGCGAACTAAAGAAAGACGAACAAGCAAGGGAAGCCTGGGCAAGAGTTTATGAGGGACTTTCTGAGGGGGTTCCAGGATTAGTAGGGGCTGTAACAAGCCGAGCAGAAGCGCAAACAATGAGCTTGTATGCTTTATTAGATAAATCACCTGTAATTAGGATTGAACACCTAAGAGCTGCACTTGCAGTTTGGGATTACTGTTTTTCGAGTGCGAGATATATTTTTGGACAGGAATTAGGCAACCCGATTGATGATGATATTTTACAAGCGTTGAAGCAAAGAAAAGGAAACGAAGGCTTGACAAGAACAGAGATTAGTAAACTTTTTTCAAATAAACGGAGAAAAGAAGAATTAGACCAAGCTATAAAACTTCTTATTGATAACAGCTTTGTTAAAATATTGACAGAAAAAACAAGTGGAAGACCGAAAGAAAAATTAATTCTTCTATAAATGGGAAAAAAGCGGAAAAAGGAGAAAAAGCATGCCTACTTGGATTTCTGAATATAAGAAGGTTTAACCTTGGCGTAAAAAGGAGGAATAAGATGGTTTTTTTACAAATGGTTAAAGATGTTAAGTATAGCCATAACAATAAATTCTCTTGCATTCCTATGGATAAGGAAACAAAAACGGAAACTTTTTACCAAAATGAAAATTATGATGAATTAGCTCGTTCTATTGGGCTTGTAATCGGGGTGAGTGGGGAGTGCTATTTTGTAACATTAAATAGTAGTTCGCTATTCAAAACGACAATCATTTTTGTGGAAAAGGTAGATGGGATGTGGGAAGCGAGAAGAGAAACATTTGTTAAAGGAAAACGTTATGCGGTCGGTATAAGGAATATCATGATCAATACTGATTTTAAGTTAGTGTTAAAGCAGGTAAAGTATTATTTACGCTCTATAAAAAAAGCTTAATTAGCTTATTTCGATCTCTGAAAATATTTCTTGGGCTGATTGATAGCTTTTTTCTCCTAATTCCCTTATTTAGCCTAAAGAGGTTGAATTGTATTGAAGTTAACAAAAAAATGTATTGAAATAAATGCTGAACCCGTTGAGTTATAGCCGTATTAGGGAGGGATTGCAATTGGCTCCACTTTATAAAAACGAAGTGAGGTTAAATAAGCCTCAAGACGTTAGAAGAATGTTATCTAGGGTGATTAATCACTTATTAACTACTGGCGAAATGACCAATGAGAAAGCAAAGGCCATAAATGCTTTATCTAACACAACACTGAAAAGTATGGAGATGGGGGAGTTACAGGAAAAGTTGGAGCAACTCAAGGAAGTCGTGCAAAAACTGGAGGAGAGTGGTAAATAATGAGTGTTAAAACTAATTTAAATGCGATGAAAAGAATGAACGACAAGATGTATCCGAAATTAAATGCTGATGATCGATTTAAAATGGTTATTAAGACATTTGTTAACGATGATGAGGTGCAACGTGACAAGCTTGTCAAATCATGCCCGAAGGCTACGTACTCCGAGTCAGAACACGCTTATACAGAAAGAATTGAGGCTTCTAGGGATATTGTTACAGTCTTTATAATTCAACTATTAGAATACGACAAAATAATTTCCATTATGAAAATCCTTAATGGATTCCATATTAAAGAACAAGAGTATAAAACTGAAATGAAACTATTTACTGAGGTCAATGCATTTCTATTAGCATTTGAGACGTTTTGTAGGGAACACGTGGGAATTGATTCAAAGGACATGATTCAGGCTTGGTACGGTTATGATGAAAGGTTTATTAAAAAAATTGAGAATATCAAGCAACTTTTAGATTTATATCCAATTTATCCCGATTTGGAATTAAAAGATCTTTGGTTAAAAAATGTCTTTGTAAATGAATGGAACAATCGAGTTAAGCCTGTTAATCTTTAAATTATTTAAACTAGTAACATTTAGTGACTCTAGATTTGCATTGGCAATTAAATATCAAAAAACAAAAAAGCAACGTCCGCTAAATTTTTCCGATGTTGCTTATAAAAGCCTCCAAACTCTAGTAGTAGGCAAAGATTAAATTTTTCTTGTCATCTTTCTCTAAATAGAACTGAAATCGAAAAGAAAAAGAAAAAGAAAAAGAAAAAAAGAAAAAAGAAAAAAGAAAAAAGAAGCTAGCCAAAGACCATTCCTTACCGAATGGAATTAGCTAACGAATGGTATGGCGTAATTTGAGAAACTCGGTTTGATTTAAGGGAAGATGATCAATATATAATCAATTTTTATAAATGAACTGAACTTATAATCCGGATTTGTTGCAGCAGTGGAAAAACTTTGACCTAGTCGTATATATTATTAAAATTGTACATACTTAAACGATCAAAAATGTCCATATTTTCATTGACATATAAAGGCTCGCTACATTTCCATGTTCCCTCATCATCTCTAATCCAACAAGCTAATTTATTATTGACCTTTCCAATAAAACAAAGTTTATGGTTTTCTAGTTGAATGAGATAGATTGGCTCTGCATCTATTTCCGTTACCTTTACTGGGCCATGCCAGCTTTGTGATTTTGATTGGTTATCTCTCCACCAATGAACGATTTTCCCATCTGTGGTTGAGGTAATAACTTCGAAATTTTTATCAGAACCTTCAAAAAATAATGGATTCCCTTTTACATTAGTAGTAAAAGTTTCAGTTTTGTAATATTTCTTCCCATTCTTATAGTAGTGACTAAGTTTGTTTTTTTCTCGAGCAACCAGTTCTTCACAACCGGAATTGGTTAAAAGAGGAAGAGCAGGACTATATGATAATGGATCCTGATTATACCAAGGATATTTATCAATCCGATATCTTGATCGGTCAC
The DNA here is from genome assembly GCF_037027555.1 of Halalkalibacter kiskunsagensis. NCBI lineage: Bacteria > Bacillati > Bacillota > Bacilli > Caryophanales > Bacillaceae > Halalkalibacter > Halalkalibacter kiskunsagensis. Next base: position 30,070 of record NZ_JAXBLX010000049.1, read on the forward strand.
TTTCATTGTAATGAAGTGCATAGATTAAATTACGTGTTAGGTCATTATTGTTACGATTTATTGGATGACACAAATAACTGTTAGGATATTTGTTATAGGTAGCAATAAAGTCTTTGATTGTAAAATGTGGGCGGTAACGAATTGTAGTTGAGTCAGGATACGGAAATCGTTTGTACTTAAAACCGAAAGTTCTTAACATGCCGATTATTATTACCTCATCCATGCCAAACACGTGTGTTGCTTGTAATGAATTTTTTAATTCCTCTAGCTTTTCATATTTTAATAAAGCTTCGATCAAAGGCTTACTAATTATTTGGCATACATTAAATACTCGGTAACAGGGATCAATGCTAAAAAACTGTTTCCACATATTTTGTTCTTTTTTTAAGTTATTCAAAAGGTATGCTTCATCATCTAGTGTCTTAATATCAATTCCCATATAATCTACGTCTGCCATTTGCTCTTCAATATATTTTTCAAAACCAGACCGATAGAAGAGGACATCACAATCTAAGTTAATTAAAAAATCAAAATGTATATCATTTTCTTGCAGCCATTCCATTATCTCTATTAAATAAATTGAAGTGAAACCATATTTTAATTTTCTGCTATAGGGATAGGTAAGGACATCATTATCTAGATCATTAACTAAATTGGGGTCTTGTCCGCCATTAAATATAACTAATAAGCTATTAGGACAGAAAAATTTTATATTCCTTATTAGTTGTTTAATAAGTTCTTTATTTTTATATACGAGTATTGCAAAACATATTTTTTTTGATGTGAGACTCTTATCGATTGAAGTATTATCAGTAAGTTCATTTTCACTAATTTTTGCATGGTTGCATAAGACCTTTTTTAATACATGGTGGTCATAATTTTGATAAAGATTGTTTTGGGTAAGGATTAGTTGTATCCATTTGATTGTTTCGGCTTTTTTCATTATTTTTTTATTGGCGAGTTGTATGTGAAGTTTCATTTGTTCATTTGTAGGCTCGATTCCAAGTTCTCTTAACTGTTTTTTTCTTACCATATCTGCAGTATGATTTTGGACGGTATTATTTACTTCTGAGATTTGACCTGAATGTACTCGGTACAAAACGAGTACTTCATTAAGATTTATACATTTTGTAACTTTTACCAATTCGCGCCATAACTCATAATCTTCAGCGTGTATTGCCTCTGGATTATAACGAAGGTTGTAGTCGTCTAATACTTTCTTTCTTATCATTACTGATGGATGTATAAAGGAACAATGGAATAGTAATCGGCATTTAATTTCCTCAGATTCAAATGGTAAGTACCATTTGTCTGTAGTTCCAGCAACTTTGCCAATACCAGCTCCACACAATCCAACTTCAGGGTGATTCTCTAAATAACTAACTTGTTTTGAAAATCTATCAGGTAATGATATGTCGTCACTATCCATCCTAGCAATATATTCTCCACTTGCTATGGAAATTCCATAGTTTAAAACGAATACGAGGCCTCGGTTTTTAGGAAAACGTATTACCTTAATTCTGTTATCCATTTTTTTATATTTATATAAAATGTCGGTACTGCCATCTGTAGAGCCATCATCTAATAGAATTAATTCAAAATCGGTATACGTTTGATTTAAAATACTTTCTATTGCTTCACTGACATAGTTAACTCTATTAAATACAGGTAATATGACTGAAATTTTTGGCATTTCTCTCCTCCTCATGCCTGTTTGCAAGACAAAATTTATAAAGAAACAAAGAAAAAAATTTATTACACATTATATGGTGAAAATGTAAAAGTGTGTCTACCATGGTGGACAATTAGAAGCAGTTTATGCAGGATATTATTGTTGCATATCAAGGTTGCGCTAGCATAGTTGCGTTCGCTGAATTCCTTGAAAAGCTGATACTCCTTTTCAAAAGCAACTGGTGGACAGACCAATGGCTGGGTAGGGGGACGTATAAAAAAAAGTAAATCTCAATGTTTATGATAATATAGTACGTTTTGTAGCGGCTTCATGACTCTGTTTGTTTTGCGGTTTTGAAGTGTCCCTAGAATCCATCCATTGCAGTTGAGTATTGCGGTCGGAATGAGCCGGTAGTGCGGAGTTTAGAGCCACCATTTGCAGAAGTTTGAGCCACTAAGTGCGGGGAAGAGAGCCACTATCAGTATAGGCTACTCTACTGCATATGTAGAGTAAATCCGCTAGTCCGCCACCATTGACTTAACTTTTGTCCGTGTCGTGGATCTATCGCGAGTGTGGCATAAATAATGCCTAATAGGCATAGCTGCTCAAACATGATAACACGGACAAATCGATTCTAAGCATCCGCTGGTGGGGCCCCGCCCCCTTCCAACGGATGCTAAGAATCGGGCGTTACAGTCAATGGCAAGCAGCTACGCTGTGGCTCTGTGTTCCGCAAATGGTGGCTCTTTTATCCGCAATGAATGGCTTAAAACTCCGCAATCGCGGCTCAATTCATTCGCAATAATCAGCAGCCTGTTTTTTGTTTTACGAAAGTCAATGCAACTTCATTCAATTCAGTGAAGTTGTTTTTCTTCAGTGTGTCCAGCATGTATGCAATCTCTAAGTGGAAGTCCCGAACTGCGAAGGCAGAAGTAGTAGTTAGCTTAACGCAAGGGTGTCCATGGTGACGTGGAATGTTTAGGAAGTGAGTAGCAAATCTCCGATCTGAGGAACACGAACTTCATATGAGGCTAGGTATCATTGGATGAGTTTGCTGTACAAAACAAAGTCCTTTCTGTGGAAGGTGATACAGAGTTAAAGAAGCAGATAGATGGAGAGAAAGATTGTACTCTTACCTGGGGAGGTCTGACTGTAACTCCAAGCGCACTTGGTAACATATTTAGTAATAAATAGCTGAACAGTCAAAAGTCAGCACAATACTAGATAGAGCCCTTGACAACCAATACTGGTCAAAACAAGGGCTCAAAAGTCTATCTATGAGATATCAAATTTTACTTTAGACTTAGATGAAACCGATGTATACGGAACCGTAAGTACGGTGGTGTGAGAGGTCGGAGGTTAGTCACCTCCTCCTACTCGATTAAACTTTAGAAGGGGTGTTCAATAAATTTCGTTAATTTTTGTTGGTGGAAATGGCATACTCTTTTCTGCCATTATTTTGAGGACCACCTCAATCGCATTACTAATCGGCTGTAAATCCTCCATTATAAATACTCATCCTTTCATTTAAGAGAGAGGATAAGTATGCTTAATTATTGGGGGGTTAAAATATAATTCCTTATAAATATTAGAAAAATGTACACTAGTGTTGCATAAATGTTGTTTGAATTTTCAGTTTAGTTATCTATCTTGTTTAGAGCCAAAAAGGTAAATACCC